>NZ_JBHUAL010000072.1:9327-38296 GCF_042789775.1 Kitasatospora sp. NPDC056800
ACCCGCCCCGCGCGTCCGCAACCCTGCCCTACCACCCGGCCGGGCCCCTGTCCCCCAGCCCGGGCAACCCCGCGCAGACGTCGGGGGGCCCACCCCCCCCTCAACCCCCCCCCCCCCCGCCCCGCGGGGGGGGGCCCCCCCGCCCCCCACCACCGGCCCGCCAAGACCGAGAACACCACCGAGGAGCCCCCGTTGCGGTCGACGAACCCCCACCGTGCACGCCACCGGTCCACCCGGTCGGCCGCCGCCTTCGCGGTCCTGGCCGCCGTGGCCCTGACGGGCGCACAGCCTGCGGACGCGTCCGCCCACACGCCCCCCGGCGCCGTACGGGCCGCGGGCGCCGGAGCGCTGCTGTCCCCGCAGGAGCACGCCGAACTGCTGAAGGAAGCCGCCCGGATCGCCGTCGAGCTGGCGAAGGCGCTGCACCTGGACCCGCGCGAGGTCCTGCAACCCGTCGACGCCGCCCAGGACGCGGACGGCACCGTCCACTTCCGCTACAACCGCACCTTCGCCGCGCTGCCGGTCCTCGGCGGCGACCTGGTCGTCCACCGCACCGCGCAGGGCGCCCTGTCGGACACCCGCGCCCACCGGGCGTCGATCGGCGTGCCGAGCACCACGCCGGTGGTCCCGGCGGCCCAGGTGGCGCAGTCGCTCCACACCACGCTGCCCCCACGCCTGGTCGTCTGGTCCGCCGCCGGAACCCCGTCACTGGCCTGGGAGTCGGTGCTGGAGGCGACGCAGGAGGACGGAACCCCGAGCGAACGGCACGTCGTGACCGACGCGACCACGGGCGGGCAGCTGTACGCCTACGAGGCCGTGCGCACCGGCATCGGCCAGGGCCAGTACAACGGCACGGTGCCCCTGGGCACCACCCACACCCTGCTCGGGTACGAAATGAACGACACCGCGCGCGGCGGCCACCGCACCTACGACATGCACCATGAGGCCAAGGGCCGAGGAGACCTGTTCACCAACCAGACCGACCGGTGGGGCAGCGGCGACCAGAGCAACGACGAGACCGCGGGCGTCGACGCCCACTACGGCGCCGCCCAGACCTGGGACTACCTCCAGGACGTCCACGGCCGCACCGGCATCCGCGGCGACGGCGTCGGCGCCTACAGCCGGGTCCACGCCGGCTCCAACTACACGAACGCCTTCTGGAGCGACAAGTGCTTCTGCATGACCTACGGTGACGGGCCCGGCAACGCCAAGCCCCTGACCGAACTCGACGTGGCCGCCCACGAGATGATCCACGGACTCACCTCCGCTACCGCCGGCCTGGAGTACACCGGGGAGTCCGGCGGCCTCAATGAGTCCACCAGCGACATCTTCGGCACCGCGGTCTCCTTCCACGCCGACAACCCCACCGACGTCCCCGCCTACCTGATGGGCAAGCACCTCGACCTCGACGGCAAGGGCACCCCGCTGCGCTACCTGGACCAGCCCTCCAAGGACGGCCACTCCCCGGACTACTGGTACGACGGCATCGCCGGCCTCGACGTCCACTACTCCTCGGGCCCCGCCAACCACTTCTTCTACCTGCTGGCCGAGGGCAGCGGCCCCAAGACCGTCAACGGCTACGACTACGACAGCCCCACCGTCGACGGCCGGGTCGTCACCGGCATCGGCCGGGCGGACGCCGAACGGATCTGGTACCGCGCGCTGACCACCTACATGACCTCCACCACCGACTACTCCGGCGCCCGCGCCGCCACCCTCCAGGCCGCCGCCGACCTCTTCGGCCCCGACAGCGCCACCGTCACCGCCGTCGCCGACACCTGGTCCGCGGTCAACGTGAACAGCTGACACCATCCGAGAGGCGGCCCCGGATGACCGCTCCCCCCGTACGGCCCGCCGGTCCCGAGGACGCCGACGAGCTGCTGCGCCTGCGCGTCGCGGTGCTCGACGGCGCCCGGCCCGCCGACGACTGGCGGGCCGCCTTCCGCGACGAGATGCGCGCGCGGCTCGGCACCGACCCGGACCTGCTCGCCTTCGTCGCCCCCGCCGACGGCGGCGCGCTGGCGGCCTGCGCCATCGGCGTCGTCCACCGCTGCTACCGGGGCCCCAGCCACCCCACCGGCCGGTGGGCCCGGATCCACACCGTGGTCACCGACCCGGCCCACCGGCGCCGGGGCCACGCCCGCGCCGTCACCACCGCCCTGGTCCGGGCGCTCCGGCTCCGCGGCTGCGGCTCGATCGAACTGCGCGCCACCGAGGCCGGCGCCCCGCTCTACCGCGCCCTCGGGTTCCACCCCGTGGACGGCTACATGATGCTGCGGCCCGGCCCGGCCGAGCTCTGACCCCGCCGGTTGGTCGGCGTCCTCACGGGAGGACCGAGCCGCGAACGCGACCGCTCCCTCGCGACGGGCGCCGACGTCGCGCAGGCACTGACCACCCTCGGATACCGGATCCGGGTGCTCGACACCATTGATCCCGCGTTCGCGGACCAGGTGCGCGCGGTGGACGTGGCCTTCCTGGCGCTGGCGGGCCGGCACACGGAGGACGGCAGGCTGCAGGGCTTCCTGGAGACGAGCGGCATCCCCTACACGGGCTCGGGAGTCCGGGCCAGTGCCCTCGCCATGCACAAGCCCACCGCCAAGATCGTGGCCGGCGCGGCGGGCGTGCCCGTGCTGGCCGGAGTCCTCGTGCCGGACACCCAGGCCGCCGCCGCGGCCGCCGAAGACGTCCTCGCCCGGCTGGCCGCCCCGGTCATCGTCAAGGCGCGCGCCGAGGGCAGCTCGATCGGCATCGCCGTGGCCCGCGACCGGAGCGGGCTGACGCAGGTGCTCGAGGACCTTCGCGCCGCCGGCCACCGCCTGTTCGTCGAACCGTTCGTCGAGGGCCGGACCGTGACGGTCGGAATCCTGGAGTCGGACGGCGACCCGGTGCCCCTCCCCGCCGCGGAGGTCCTCACCGCCGGCGAGTTCTACGACCACGCGGCGAAGAACAGCCCGGACCTGCACTCCTTCAGGTGTCCGGCCGACCTGCCGGACGGGACGGCACGGGGGATCAGGGAGGCCGCCCGGCGAGCACACACCGCACTCGGCTGCTCGAGCCACTCACGAAGCGACTTCGTCATCGCCCCGGACGGGGGCTTCCACTGGCTCGAACTCAACACCCTGCCGGCGCTGCGCCGTACCGCCACCCTCCCGCTGACGGCCGCAGCTGTGGGCATCGGCTACGAAGAGTTGGTCGAGCGGGTCCTGCGCGGTGCCTTCGCACCGCGCGACTGAGGAGGGAAAACGATCACCTGTCAGAGGTGCTGGACGAGGCCGACGCCCAGGGCGATGAGCGCCGCGGCGAGGAGGAGGGCTCCGCCCCGGGTGAGGTGGGTGCCGGGGGAGGAGTGGCCTTCGGTGCCGAGGGCGAGGTGCAGGAAGAAGCCGCCGGACTGGGCGAGCACTCCGGCCAGCAGGAGGATGCCGAAGAGCCACTCCGTTCCGGAGGAGAACCCCGCGCGGGGCAGGTAGAGGAAGTAGACCAGCGACAGGATCAGCAGCACGCCGGCGTGGGCGTGGCCGGCGCGGAAGGACCGCTCGCGCAGCGGGGTGAGCGTGCCGTTCTGGACGGTGGTCAGCTGAAGCAGCGCGTGTCCGCCGAACTCCACGGTCACCAGCGAGAAGACGGCGACAGCCGGCAGGAGTGTGGACGCTTCCATGGTGGGCCGCCTTCGAGGTGTCGGGCCGGGCAAGTGGTCGCAGGCTACGGGGGCATCCGCCGGGCTCCCGCCGGTCGCGGGCGGGGCCCGGTACGGGTCCACCCGGATGCGGGGCGCGAGGAGAGGTCGAGGGCCGGTAGGACCTGCTCGTGGCCGCCTGCGCGGCGCCACCGGCAAGGCTGGTCACGGACGGTAATCTGACGGTCACTTGCTTGTATTCGCAGTACTCGCACCGCATGACGAGGGTGGTACGACAGTGACCGACGTGATCAAGACGCCCC
The DNA here is from genome assembly GCF_042789775.1 of Kitasatospora sp. NPDC056800. Taxonomy (NCBI): domain Bacteria; kingdom Bacillati; phylum Actinomycetota; class Actinomycetes; order Kitasatosporales; family Streptomycetaceae; genus Kitasatospora; species Kitasatospora sp. NPDC056800. Next base: position 13,267 of record NZ_JBHUAL010000072.1, read on the forward strand.
AACCGCTCGCCGAGCAGGCCCCGAGCGCACTGCTCCTGCTGGCGCACGGCAGCCTCGCTCCCGAGGCGCAGGAGTCCACCCGGGCGCTCGCCCGCGCGGTCGAGGCCTCCCATGGGAGCCGGGTCGAGGTGGCCTTCCTCCGGCACGCCGGCCCCACGGCCCGTGAAGCGCTGGGCGCGCTCGCCGACGCCGGGCACGAGGAGGTGGTCGTGGTGCCGCTGCTGCTGACCGCCGCCTTCCACGCCCGGGTCGACCTGCCCAAGGCACTGCTCGACCCGCCGGGCAAGGCGCCGATCGTGGCGCCGGTGCTGGGCGGTCCCACCGGCGTGCCCGACGGACGGCTGGTCGCGGCGCTGCGGCGCCGGCTCACCGAACTGGACGTCGAGTTCGACGCGGTGGTGCTGGCGGCGGCGGGCAGCGTCGACGCCGCCGCGTCCTCGTCGGTGGCCGCGATGGCGTCCGCGCTGGGCACGGAGCTCGGCCTGCCGTGCCGGGCCGCTTTCGCGTCGGCCACCGAGCCGACCCCCGGCGAGGCGGTGGCGGAGCTGCGCCGGGCCGGGGCCCGGCGGATCGCGGTCGCGTCCTACTGCTTCGCCGCCGGCCTGCTGTTCCGCGTGACCGTCGAGGCGGCTACCGTGGCCGGCGTGGTCGGCGTCTCCCAACCGCTCGGCGACGCGCCGGAGTTGGTCGAACTCGTCCTGGAACGCTTCCACCAGGCCCGCGACGCGAAGGTCTGACCGGCGACACCTCCGCCCGGCCGGTGAGCCGCCGCTGAGCCCGCTCGGCGGCGGATCACCGGCCGGAGGGGAGCGGGACGCCCGGGTGCCGTGGATCGCCGGCGGGCGCGCCGCAGTCCGGGGCGGGAGCCAGGAGATCGCCGTGGTGTCGGTGGAGGAGGCGTTCGTGCTCCGCGCTGAAGTGCTCGCGCCAGCCGCCCACGGCGAGTTCGCCGCTCCCGGCGCCGGGGGCCTCGGGCAGGGCGGCGAGGGCCGCCGCCGGGCCGGGGTGGCCGGTGGCGGTCAGGAGCCGGCGCAGAGCGCGGTCGCGGGCCTCGGTGGTGCCGCCCTGGGCGGGGCCGGCGAGTTCCTCGTGGGTGAGGACGCAGACGGCGGGGTGGCGCAGCAGCCACTGGCACTGGCGGGCTTCGCGGATGCCGGGGAAGCCGGGGTCGGTGAGGGCGAGGGTGATCCTGGCGTCCATGGTGGGCAGGGCGCTGACGATGTCGCGGTAGACGAGGTGGTCGGGCAGGGAGCCGACGCGCCCGGCGGGTTGGGAGAGCAGGTGGATCTGCTGGACGACGCGGTCGCGTACGTCGCGGTGGTGGTAGACGATCGGCGGCCGCGTGGTGGCGTGCCAGGTGCGCAGGAGGCCTGCGTCGGCGCGTTCCAGGTCCAGGCTGTTGACGTACCAGCAGCCGTGGCCCGGCAGGAGTCGGGGCAGGTCGGTGTCGGGGACGCGGGTGAGGCGCTCTTCGAGGGCGGGGTCGACGGGTGAGGCGGCGGTGACGGGCTGGCCGAGCCGGGTCCACCACACCCGCCACAGGGCGTTCACGGCCTGCTGGAAGGCGGCTTCCAGGTCTTCCCGGTGGTCGCGCTGCCCGCGCAGCAGGCGTGCGGCCTCGTCCTGGCCGTAGGCGGCGCGGAGCAGGCGGGAGACCTCGCCGGGGCCGGGCCGTTCGCCGTTGTCGGGCTGGGTGCCGCTCATCGTGCCGTAGGGGGTGTAGCCGAGCGCGGTGGTGATACGGGCCAGCAGGGGGGTGCCGCTGCCGCGCGGCGAGACGACGATCAGCTGGGGTACGGCCATGGCGGATCTCCCGGAGAGGCTGCGGGGGCGAGGAGGAGGTCCTCGTAGGTATGGTGACGGCGGGTGGTGACGCGCTCGTGCAGCAGGGTGGCGGCGCGGGCGTGTTCGCCGGTGTCGATCAGAGCGCGGGCCAGGGTGTCCTGGACGATCTCGCGTTCCACCCGTACGCCGCCGATCCGTTCCACCCGCGCGCCGAGGCGGGTCAGGAGGTCGACGGCCGCCCGGGCGCGGCCGGCGGTGACGTGGGCGAGGGCCTGGACGACCGGGGTGAGGACCTCGCGGTAGTCGGGGCGCTCGTCGGCGGCCGTCCGTCGGGCCAGGGCCTCCAGGTCCTCGGTGGCCGCCTCGACGGCCAGCGCGAGGGCCAGGTTGAAGGTGTGGAAGACCTCGGCCATGCCGCCCGGTCCGGCCAGCAGGCTCCGGACGTGGTCGAGGTCGCAGCGGCCGGCGGGTCGCTGCCCGGCCAGCAGCAGGCGCCAGTTCGTCGCTGACCGCATCCCCACGTCGGCGCGGCTCAGGACCTCGTCGGCCCGGCGGCGCGCGTCCGTGAAGTCCCCGCAGGCCAGTGACTGCAGGGCGGCGTGCCAGGTGAGGTGTTTGAACTGCATCGCCTGCGGGTCGACGGCCAGCCACCGGTCGAGGAAGGCGGTGGAGGCGGGGCCCGCTCCCAGTTCGTGCTCGGCGTGCGCGCGGGCGTGCGCGGCGAGCCCGGAGCGCGGGTAGCGGGCCAGGGCGTGCCCGGCCAGTTCGAGCGCCTCCTCGACGCGCCCCTGCTCGGCCCGGGTCCACGCGAGCCTGCCCGTCCACGGCCAACTGTCCGCGCCGGCCAGGGCGTACTGCTGTTCGGCCAGCGCGTCGCCGTGCGCGCGGTAGCCGGCGTCCCCGCAGGCGTGGAAGGCGTCCAGCATGAGGGAGGCCACCTCGTCCCCGGGCCACCGCGCGAAATGCGTCACCAGGTGGTCGGCCGTCAGCCGGAACTGTCGGTGGGTGTAGAGGAAGACCCCGTACACCAGGCTCGCCGACCGCGCGTCCGCCGCCTGGGCGTCCCGGTACGCGACCACCAGCTCCTCCCGCAGCGCCCCATCGCTCAGGCCCCCGGCCGTCGCCAGCACGAGAAGCGCCCGTGCCACCCCCAGCCGTGGACGCTCGGCCACCCAGTCCCGTACCAACGGCACCGCGCGCCCGCTCATCGCCGCCAGCTCCCGTACGGCGGCGTTCTCCAGCGACACGCCCGCCGCTCCGGGGCCGGCCACGACACCACCGCCTCGCATCACGTCGGGCCCGCCGGATCAGTACGGGGACATGAACACGGCGGTGCAGACGATCCCGCTGCTGCCGCAGTGGTTGCGGGGCAGGCTCAGCGGCAGGCCGAGCTGGTTGCCGCTCGCCGTCCCGCTGTCGGAGACCGTGCCCCCGAGGGCCTGCGCGCCGACGTCGTGGTTCTCACAGGAGTTGCCGAACACCGCGTTGCCCACCCCGACGACGCCGGCCTGTGCGGCGCCGGCTGGGACCAGCACCGCCCCCACGGCCGTACCCAGCACCGCCATCCGCTTGCCCGCGGTGCGCGCACTGCTGCCCGCGCCCTGGCGCTCCGTGCCCGCCACCCTGCTCATCGCACTCCCTCCTCGCGCGGGCCCGGCGAACGCCGGTGCCCGTGCAGGCCAGGTCCCGGGCGAGCGCCCGGGACCTGGCCTGGTCAACGACGGAATCTCGCTCCGGATACGCACTGTCGAGGCGGTGCACCCGGCTTGGGGACCGTCGGGACGCCGTGCGGACCGGTTGCCGGCCGCGGTCGTCCCGTCGCGGAGTCCGGAGGCGGTGCTACAGGTCGTCGGTGAACAGCAGGAGGTTGGGGGTGCCCTCGCGCACGTCGGTCAGGACGTCCGGGGTGGCGGTGTACTGGAGGAAGTCGGAGACGTCGATCGGCTCGGCGTCCGGGTGTTCCGCGAGGTAGAGGGCGGCGGTGCCGGTGACGTGCGGCGCGGCCATGGAGGTGCCGCTGAGGGTGGTGCTGCCGCCGCCGAGCTTGGCGGACAGGATCGCCTGGCCGGGGGCGTGGAGGGCGACGCAGGAGCCCCAGTTGGAGAAGTCGGCCTCCTCGTCCCGCCGGTTGGTGGCGGCGACGGTGACGACCCCGTACGCGGAGGCGGGGGAGACGGTGCAGGCGTCGACGGCGTCGTTTCCGGCGGCGACGACGGGCAGGACGCCCTGGTCGGAGAGGGCGGTGGCGGCGTCGTTGACGGCCCGGGAGCGTTCCTCGCCGAGGGAGGCGTTGAGGACGGCGGGGTACCGGGCGTTGCTCGCGACCCAGTCGAGGCCGGCGATCATCTGGGCCTTGTCGCCGTTGCCGGTGCAGTCCACGACGCGGACCGAGACGAGGCGGGCCCGCGGGGCGACGCCGTAGGTGCGGCCGGCGACGGTGCCGGCGACATGGGTGCCGTGGCCGTGGCAGTCGAGGCCGTCGCGGCCGTCGCCGATGGCGTCGAAGCCGGGGACGGCGCGCCCGCCGAACTCCGGGTGGGTGTAGTCGATGCCGCTGTCGAGGATGTAGGCGGTCGCGCCGGCGCCGTGGCCGCGGGTGGTGAACTGGCCGTCCAGGGGCAGGTACCGCTGGTCGATGCGGTCCAGGCCCCAGGTGGCGGCCGGAGCCCGGATGGTGTGGCTGGGCCGGTCCGCACCGTCGACGGGGGTGGGGAGGCGGAAAGCGGTGTTCTCCTCGACGGCCTCGACGGCGGGACTGGTCCGTACGGTGTTCAGCAGGAGCGGGTCGAGGGCGGCGGCGAAGCCGTTCAATGCGGCGCCGTAGATGAACCTGGGGGTGATGCCCAGCGCTCGCAGGACCTCACCGGGGTCGCGGCCGTGCTTGAGGGTGACGATGTACTGCCCGGGTACGGCCCGGGCGGAGTGCGCCACGGACACGGCGGAGGTGGGTGGTTGGGCGCCGTGCGCGGCGGTGGGGACCGTGGCGGGCACGAGGGCCAGCAGCAGGGCCGCTGACGCCCGGCGGAGGGACGGGTACACGGATGTGCTCCGATCGGTCGGGATCATGGTGGCGAACGCGGACTACCCGGACGGGCGTCGGGTGCCCGAGCGGACGCGGGGTGCGATGTGCCCCTCCCGGCCCGTGCCGCCCGCGAGTCGGAGGAGGAGACCGGGCAGGTCGGTGGCGGCGTAGCGCGGCTGGACGCGGGGGAGGCGGGTGGTGTCGGAGAGGAGGAGGACGGGGCCGTCGTCCGGGTCGTCGGGGAGGCGGCCGTGGCTGCCGCGGACGTGGGTGGCGTCGAGCGGGACGACGGACAGGGTGGAGCGAAGGCCGAGCCGGCGGCGGGCGAGGGCGGCAGCGGCCCGGAGTCGGACGAGGCGGTCGGCGGGGTCGAGGAGGAGTTCGGCGGGGTCGTAGCCGGGTTTGCGGTGGATCTCGACACAGCGGGCGAAGTCCGGGGCGCGGGTGTCGTCCAGCCAGTAGTAGTACGTGAACCAGGCGTTGGTGGTGGCGACGGCGACGAGTTCGCCCGTGCGGGCGTGGTCGATTCCGTACGCGGCCTTGCCCGCGCTGTCGAGGACGCGTTCCACTCCGGGTAGCGCTCGGACGAGCTCCGCGACGCGCGGCAGGTCGGCGGGGTCGGGCACGTAGAGGTGGGCCACCTGGTGGTCGGCGACGGCGAACGCCCGGGACGTGTACGGGTCGAGGTACTCCATCCCGGCCTGGGTGTACACCGTGAGGAGGCCGGCCGCGCGCAGCGCGCGGTTGATGTGGACGGGGTGGTCGACCGCGGTGATGCCGTACTCGGACAGTGCAACGACGGTGGTCCCGCGCTCCCGGGCCAGGCGGAGCAGGGGCGCCAGGACGGTGTCGAGGGCCCTGGCCGCGGCGGCGGCCTGGGGTGCGGCGGGGCCGAAGCGCTGGAGGTCGTAGTCGAGGTGCGGCAGGTAGGCGAGGGTCAGGTCGGGTGCGGCGGTGCGGATGACGTGCTCGGTGGCCCGCGCGATCCACCTGCTGGAGGCGATGGAGGCGCGGGGCCCCCAGTAGTCGAAGAGCGGGAACGGTCCGAGGGCGTCGGTCAGTTCGTCGCGCAGGCCCGGTGGGACGGTGTAGCAGTCGGGGGACTTGTGGCCGTCCGCGTGGTAGACGGGGCGCGGGGTGACGGTGATGTCGGTGCCGGCGCCCATGGCGTACCACCAGCAGATGTTGGCGACGCGGTAGCCCGGGTGGCGCCGCCTGGTGGTGTCCCACACCTTCTCGCCCTCCACCAGCAGGTTGTGCTGGCGCCACAGGAGCACCTCGCCGAGGTCGCGGAAGTACCAGCCGTTCCCGACGATCCCGTGTCGGCTCGGGGGGAGCCCGGTCAGCAGGCTGGCCTGGACGGAGCAGGTGACCGCGGGGAAGACCGGTTCCAGCTGGGCGCCGTGCCCCGGGGTGTCGCCGTCGGGTTCGGCGACGGCCCGCAGGTGCGGCATGTGGCGCAGGAGGCGGGGGGTGAGCGCGGCGACGTTCAGCACCAGCAGGGGCGTGGGGCGGCCGGTGGTCACGAGGTGTGCTCCAGCAGTCCGGCGGCGAGCAACTGCTGGCGGGTCCAGGCGAGTTCGGCGGCGATGCCCGCGACCAGTGCCTCGTCGTCGGACGGCCGGTCCCGGCCCGGGAGCACCGACCAGGTGTACGTCTCGACCTCCAGGTGGTCGGTGACGGGGTGCGGGCCGTGGACGAGGGCGCGGATGGCGTCGGTCAGCACCGGCCCGGTCGCGGTGAGCGGCGGTTCCGGGTCGGCGTGCACGGGGACGTGGAAGTGCACCCGCCACGGGCGCGGATCGGCGTCGTCGGCCGGGGAGCGGAGGGCGAGGTCGAGGTCGTCCCACCGCTCCGGGCGGGGGCCGGCGGGCTCGGCGCGGGTCTGGTGCAGGAACCGCGGCTCGGCGAAGCGCGCGAGCGCCCGTCGTACGGCGGGGTCGGAGGGATCGTCGGCCTGGAGGGCGCTGGAGAGCTGGGCCTTGACGACGGGCAGGCCGGCGTCGGCCAGGCCGCGGAGGGCGGACGGCGGGTCCTCGAAGTCGACGGCGAGGTGGCAGACGTCCAGGCAGACGCCGACGCGTTCGGTGTCGAGCCCGGTGAGCCGTGCACAGGCGTCGCTCACGGTGGAGACCACGCACCCCGGTTCGGGTTCCAGACCGACCCGGACGCGGCGGCCGGAGTCGGACTCCGACTTGGCGAGCCCTTCGGCCAGTTCGTCCAGGCCGCGGCGGGCGCGGTCCTGGTGTCCGGGCGTCCAGCCGGCCCGCCAGCCCAGGGGGAGCGTGGAGATGCTCCCGCGGGCCGCGTCCTCGGGCAGCAGCGCGGACAGCACCCGGGCCAGGTCGAGGGTGTACGCCAGGCGGGCCGGGTCGCTCCAGTCCGGCCGGTAGACGGCCCGTTTGACGACCGGCTCGTGGAAGCCGCGGTAGGGGAAGCCGTTGAGGGTGACGACTTCGAGCCCCCGGGTGGACAGTTCGCGGCGCAGCCGGTCCAGGGCCGTCGCGTCCGTCGCCAGGGTGCGCGCCACGTCGTGGGCGAGCCACAGGCCCAGGCCCAGGGACGGCGCCGCGAGCCGTTCCCGGACGGGCTCGGCGTGGACGGCGAGTTGAGCCAGGACGCCGTCGAGGTCCTCCGCGGGGTGGACGTTGGTGCAGTAGGCGAGGTGGACGGTGCTGCCGTCGGGGTGGCGCAGTCGCATCGGGGGCGGTCTCCTTGCTCCGGGAAGGGCTACTCGCCGCGGGCGATGGAGTTCCCCAGGTACACGGCGTCGCCGGGCCGCTCGTGGGGCTCCTCGCGGTGGTCCGGCGTGTCGGGATCGTCCACCGGCAGGGTCAGGCGTCCGCTCTGGCCGTAGAAGGCGACCGGGTTGCGCCACATCACCTCGTCGACCTGGTCGGCGGTGAAGCCGGCTTCGAGCATCGCCTCCGCCGTGCGCCGGGTCGCCAGCGGGTCGCTGCGGCCCCAGTCGGCCGCGGAGTTGACCAGCACCCGGTGGGTTCCGTGGCGCTTGAGGAGCTGCACCAGGCGGTGGGGGTCCATCTTGGTGCGCGGGTAGACGGAGAACCCCGTCCAGCAGCCGGTGTCGGCGACCTCCGCCACGGTCAGCTCGGTCAGGTGGTCGACCAGGACCAGGTCGGGAGCGATCCCGCACTCGCGGAGCACGGCGAGCGTGCGCCTGGTCCCGACGGCCTTGTCCCGGTGCGGGGTGTGCACCAGGACGGGCAGTTCGTGGTCCATGGCGAGCCGGACCTGGGTGGCGAGCGCGTGGTCCTCCTCCGGGGTGACGGAGTCGTAGCCGACCTCGCCCACCGCCACCACCGCGTCCTTGTCCAGGTAGCGGGGCAGCACGTCGAGGACGGCGGTGCAGCGGGGGTCGTTGGCCTCCTTCGGGTTGAGGGCCAGGGCGCAGTGGTGGCGGATGCCGAACTGGGCCGCCCGGAAGGGTTCCCAGCCGATCAGGGAGTCGAAGTAGTCGACGAAGCTGGCGACGTCCGTGCGGGGCTGGCCCAGCCAGAACGCCGGTTCCACGACGGCCCGGATGCCGGCGTCCCGCATCGTCTGGTAGTCGTCGGTCGTCCGCGAGGTCATGTGGATGTGGGGGTCGAAGATGCGCATCAGGTCCCGGCAGGGTGAGGGGGCGGAAGGGGGTCGGTCGCGGCCGGTCGGGGGCCGGCCAGCGCGCGCACGTCGCCCGGTACGGGGCGTCCGGCGCCGGTGAGTTCACGGGCGTGCGTCGCGGCCATCCGGGCCAGTTCGGCGTCGGTCCGGTGGGGCAGCCCGGCCACGGCCCGCAGGGGGAGGGAGCAGTGCAGGCACTTCAGGACGGCCTCCCGGTAGGCGGGCGCCGGCAGGTGCCGCGCCCCGTAGGGGCCCAGTGCGGCGGCCAGCAGCCGGGGGTCGTTGGCGCGCAGCGCGTCGGACACCAGGGGGACGGCGTCGTCCCGCAGGCCGTACGGGGCCAGCAGGTCCAGCGGGCCGAGGGCGCGGAGCACGCCGCGCCGTTCCGCGGCGTCCCCGTGGCGGTAGACGGCGGACGCCCGGACGGCGGGGCCGTCGGCGGGGGCCGGGGCGGCGGCCAGCAGCAGGGCCCGTACGGCGTCGTCCACGGTCCAGGCCAGCGCTTCCGCGGGGACCGCGGGCGCCGGGTCCTGATGCGGTGCGGGGGCCGCCGCCAGCAGTGCCCGGCCGCCCCGGCGGCCCGCCTCGGCGAAGCGCCGGGGCAGGGCCTGGTCGGGTTCGGCGGCCACCTCGGTCAGAGCCGTGGCCAGCCAGCGGGCGGCGTCCGGTGTGAGCTGCCGGTCGAGGGCGGCGCGCAGGTCGCGGACGGTCACCCGGGCGGCGTTGCCGAAGCTCATCGCGGTGTCCGGGTGCCGTGCGCCGCGCCGGCGGCGGCTCGCAGGAAGGCCAGCGAGCGCGCGGCGAGCTGCGGCGCGGCGTGGCTGTGCCGCGGCAGTTCGACGCTGACCAGTCCCGGGAAGCCGGTGCGGCGCAGCGCGTCCAGCACGGGCGGGAAGTCGATCTCGCCCTGCCCGAACTCCAGGTGCTCGTGCACGCCCCTGCGCATGTCCTCGATCTGGACGTTGACCAGGTGCGGCCCGGCCCGTACGACGCAGTCGGACACCGGGGCGGCCTCCAGACAGCGGCAGTGGCCGATGTCGAGGGTCAGCCCGAGAGCGGGCGGATCGCCGAGGCGGCGGCGCAGCAGCTCGTAGGCGTCCAGGGTGTCGACGAGCATGCCCGGCTCCGGCTCGAAGCCCAGGACGACGCCATGGCGGTCCGCCTCCGCCACCGCCCACCCGCAGCCGTGGACCAGTCGTTCCCACGCCACCCGGGACGGCACGCCCGGGGCGGGCACGCCGCTCCACAGCGACACGGCCCCCGCGTTCAGATCGGCGGCCACCCGCATCGCCAGACCCAGGTACTCCAGCCGACGGCTCGGATCCTCGTCGACGAGCGTGGGGGCGTGCTTGGTCCACGGGTCGAGCAGGTAGCGGGCGCCGGTCTCCACCACGGTCTCCAGGCCCGTCTCGGCGAGTCGCCGGGCGACCCGCGCGACCCGCCGGGACAGCCCGGGGGCGAACGGGTCGAGGTGGCAGTGGTCCAGGGTGAGGGCGATCCCGTCGTAGCCGAGGTCCGCCAGCACGGCGATGGCCTCGGTCAGCCGGTGCCCGGCGAACCCGTTGGTGCCGTAGCCGAACCGCAGCCCCGTGTCCGCGCGTACGGCGTCCGTCCGTACAGCGTCCGTCCGTACGGGGCCGGGCTGCGCGTGGCCCTGGTCGGTGACCGTGCCGGTCATGTGGGGGACAGCTTTCGAAACAGGCGGCGGGCCACCGGCGCCGCGGCGAGCAGGGACAGGGCCACGGGCAGGGCGTCGGCGCGGCAGGCGCACGCGGCCTGGAGGGGGAGGACGGCGGCAATGCCGGCGGTGACGGCCTGTTGGAGGCGTCGAGGGTCGAGCCGGCCCGCCGCGGCTTGGGCGCCGCCGAAGCCGGCGACGTACACGGCGAGGGCGGCGAGGCGGACCGCCCGGCGACCCGGGGCGCCGCCTGCACCCGTGGCGGCGGCCACGGCGACGGCGCAGGTGGCGGCCGCGGTGGCGGGGAGGAGCAGGCCGTCCGCGCCCCGGACTTCGTGGCGGCTGAGCGCGCAGACCACCAGGGTGTGCGCGCCGACCACCGCGGCGGCGGGCGCGGTCGCGCGCAGCCCGTGGCCCCCGGTGCCCAGGAGGACGTCGAGGCCGCGGGCGGCGGCCATGGTGACGGGCCCGGCGACGGGACGGCCCTTGAGGCCCAGGTCGTAGCTCCAGACCACGGCCGCCAACGGCACCGCGACGGACAGGGCCCCGCGCCCACCGCCCGCCGCGGCGAGGGCGAGCCCTGTCCCGGTGAGGCCGGCGGCCAGGGCGAGGGCGACCGAAGGCTCCACCCGGCCGGAGGGGATCGGACGGTGCGGACGCTCGACCGCGTCGGTGTGCCGGTCGGCGTAGTCGTTGAGGGCCATGCCCGCCCAGTAGAGGCAGACCGAGGACAGGGCCAGCAGTCCGGTGGCCGGTCCGAGCGGGCGGCCGGCCAGCGTCGCCCCGACCAGGGGGTCGCCGGGCACGGTGATCGCGGCCGGTGCCCGGACGAGTTCGGCGACGGTGCCGAGGGCCGGGATCCTCATGTGCGCGGCCCGCCGCCCGCGGTCGCCGCCGCGGTCTCCGCCGCGAACGCCCGCAAGGCCTGGTACTGGTCGGTCAGGGCGTAACCACCCGAGCCGACCGGGTCCTTGAAGAAGAAGCCCAGGGCCCCGAGCGGGCCCGATACGCCCGCCGCGTGCGCGGTGGCGGTGAGCCGGACGAGATCCAGCACGAGCGGTGCGGCCAGTGCCGAGTCGCAGCCCTGCCAGGTGAACTGGAGGCTCATCCGCGTCCCGAGGAACCCTTCGAAGGCCACGTGGTCCCAGGCGGTCTTCCATTCGCCGAGCGCCGGTACGCAGTCGATGTGCACCGAGCCCTCCACCGGGTGCCCCAGCATGCGGCCCAGGCCCCGCCGCTTGGACGCCGTCTTGCTGGCGGCGGCGCCCGGATCGGCCAGGGTGGCGCCGTCCCCGCCGCCCAGCAGGTTCGTGCCGGACCAGGCCCGCACCTTCAACGCGCGGACGGCGAACATCGGTGCCAGGACCGACTGCACCAGCGTCTCGCCGGTCTTGGCGTCGCTGCCCGCGTACGGCAGGCCGCGCGCGCGGGCCAGGGCGTCCAGCGCGGGCAGCCGGGCACCGGTGGAGGGGGTGAAGTCCACGTAGGGGCAGTCGGCGGTGAAGGCCGCGTAGGCGTAGAGCGAGCTGGCCGGCAGGACGTCGGCCGGGCCGCGCAGGGCCGCCTCCAGCAGGTCGAGGTCGTGGTGTTCGGGGCGGTCCGGCACCGGCGCCTCGGTGGAGGCCACGTTGACGACCACGACGCGGTCCAGGCCCAGGCGCCGCCGGAAGCCCTCGATGTCGACGGCGAGCGCCCGGGCCGCCACCGCCTGGGGCAGTCCGCTCCGACCGGTGGCGTAGCCCGGGCGGATCTCCTGGTCGGCGGCGACGACGGCCTTCTCCAGCGGTTCGAGCAGCCGCTGCGGCAGCACCCCGGCCTCGGCCAGCTCGGCGGCCCGGACGGGCAGGGGGACGGAGCCGGTGTCGTGCCCGCCGAACACCAGGGCGCCGAGCGGCGGCAGCCGGGTCCCGGGGAAGTCCTCGCTCGCGGTGACGCACCCCGTCGGCTCGGCCAGCCCCGCACCGACCGCCGCCGCGCCCACCACGGTGGTGGTGGCCACCGAGCCGCGCGCCCCCACCAGCCAGACCCCCGTTCGGGGCCCCGCTCCCGGTTCCGGCATGTGCCAGGCTCCTTCCGCTCGCCGGTCCGCGGTCACTCTCCGTCGATTCGGCGGAAATGCCGCAGGACCCTATCCGTTGTCACGTCGTCAACGATCCATCTATGCCGACGGCGGCCGTTCCACTCACATCGGTGCGGCAGGAATCACCCGAATCGGCCTGGGCCGGAATCATGCGATCGCGGGGTGACTGACGCCGAGTGAACACCCTCGGCTGTCCGGGTCGAGGCGGGCTAGGGATCAAGGTGCGGTGGTACATCGCTGGCGGCTTCCCGCCAACCCCTAGGAGGTGCTGTGAGCGTCCTTTCCGTTCCCCGGGTTTTCTTTCGGGGTCAGATGACCTTCAATCCGGCGACCATGAACAACAACGGCCTGTTCCCGACGTACGACTTCAGTAAGGCGGAGCTGAACTGGGAATACCTCAAGGACAAGGGCATCACTCCGGGAAATTTCCGGGAGGCCTTTCCGAAGTGGGCGTTCAGCATGCAGAAGGGCAAGGGGTCGGACGGGGGCGACGTGTGGGAGCCGCCTTCGGGGTGGAGCGCCTACGGCGGCAACGACTGGTGGTTCCACGTGCAGCCCCGCGACGCGCCGGACGGCAAGGGCGTCTTCACCACCGTGACCGGGGGGCAGACCGCGTACGGAGCGGATCCGTCGCTCTCGGGCGACCCGCTGCTCGGCGCCGTCGTCAACCTGGCCGGGGACTCGTTCCCGATCGCCGACCTCACCCCGGAGGAGCAGGCCGGCGACGGGCAGTTCCCCCGGGCGGCGTTCCATACCAGCGCGAGCATGGCGGACAACAATCCGGATTCGGTCTGGAGTCCGTGCTTCTTCGCCAGGCGAATCCAGATCGGCAGCAGAACCAGCCCCGAGGGATTCTTCTACGGCGACATCGACAAAGTCCTCCAACTGCCGGCGCGCTGGCAGAATTTCAGCCGCAACCTGAATCTGAAAGGGGACGTCTACCGTGACGGGGTCGGTGCCACCGTCGTCCAGGCGTGCGTGAGCCGGGACAATCTCCAGTTCACCTCGGGCGATTCACTGCTGCTGAACACGCTCAAGAAGGAGATGGATGCCCAGAAGGCCCGCGGAATCATGATGCGGTACTCCGTCTATCTGACCCGCTATTTCAACGGGCCCGACTTTGCCAAGTGTGCGAACCAGAAGGAAAGGTTCGAGCAGCTGCTCAAGCTGTGGGAACAGGACCTCAAGGCGGGGAATCCGCCGCGTCGGAATACCTGTGTCTCCCGGGTGGTCGGCACGATCGGCCTGTGGCACGAGAACGAGCCGGCTTCGGTACCCGGCGGGCGTTTCCTGGCGCCGGCGAACTCGGTGAAGGTCCTCGATTCGGAGAAGAATCCGGTGGACGCCTGGTTCGGGCCGGCGGTGGCGGAGGTCCACCGGAATGCCGGGGGCACCCGCTACGTCAGCCTCGACCTGGGGGCCACGATCCCGGAGAAGGACGCCAGCGGTGACAAGGAGACGTCCTTCGGAACTCTGGAGCTCGTCGTCGCCGGCGCCGCCACCATCGAGACCGTGGCGGAGATCAAGCCCGATGTCTACGACAGGAGCGGCTACGAGCTGACCTCCGGCATCATCGACGTGCCGGTCGACGGCAAGGTGACCGACGCGGACCTGGCCGACGGGGTCCTGGGCATCCGGTGCAAGCCGAATGCCGAGCAGGTCACGATGCTGACGGAGAAGGTGCTCACGGCCCAGACCGAATTGCGCTCGATCTACGTCGACCAGAGCGACAAGGGCCGGGTGGTGGTGGTCGAGGTCCGGGAGCGGGGTGCGATCCCCATCAGAAAGGTCGGGCTGGTCGTCCAGCAGTACCTGCCGGACCCGCCGCCACCCATGCAGAACGGCTCCTCCTGGAAGAAACCGGAGAAGAAGGAGGAAGTCCTCACCATCACCAAGGTCGGGCCGGTGGCGAACGGCCGCGCGGAGATCGAGTTCACCGCGGTGAGCGGTCTCGAAGCCCCCAACCTCCCGGTCATCGCCTTCTTCCCCTACTACCTCGACGAGAGCCCGGCCGTTCCGCCGGAAAGGGTGGGGTACACCGGAGCGCCGTGGTCCTTCGTCTCGGCGTTCTACTGCTGCGTGCGGATGCTGCCCTTCGACGACCTGCTCCCCGCGGACTTCCGGAAGTACTGCGACGAGCACCACGACGACCCGGCCGCCGCCTGGGACTACGTCTACAAGCATGTGCTCTACGTGTACGACATGATCTTCCCGGTCATGAAGTACTACGCCGCGCTCGACCTGGGGGACAGGACGGCCGTCGAACGGAACATCGACCAGATCCTGGAACTGTCCTCGGTCTCCATGGCGAACTCCTCGCTCTACATGCCCGTCACCAGGGACCTGTCCAGCGGCAAGCGCAAGGTTCTGGAGATGTACCGCACCCTGCTCAGGACCGGAAAGCCGAAGGAGGTCACCTCATGACCTTCGAGGACGACATCAAGAAACTGCGGGAGATGCTGCAGAGCGCCTGCCTGGTCGAGTTCTCCACCATCCCCGCCTACCTGACGGGCTGGTGGTCGATCAAGGACCGTCGGAGCACCGCGGCCAAACTCATCCGGGAGCTGGTGACCGTCGAGATGCGGCACCTGTCGATCGCCGCGAACGTCCTGATCGCCACCGGGGCCGACCCCGACATCAAGGCCGTCGCCTCCCTCCCCTATCCGCGCTTCTTCAGTGCCCCCGGCCCCATGGAGATCCAACTCCAGCCCTTCGGGGACTCCTTCCTGGCCATGGGCATGTGCATCGAGTCCCCGGGGCCCGTCGACGAAGGGACCCTGCCGGAGGGGCTCAGGGCCGCACTGCCGGTCACCGCCGAGTTCGACCCGCGGCGGCACACCCCGATCCTCCCCGACCCGGGTGAGACGATCGGGCAGTTCTACCGGGACCTCATGCAGCACCTGAAGGACTGCGTCCACCTGTACGGGGAGAAGGTCGTGTTCCCGGCCGGGCGCCTCGACCGCCAGTACGCCTACTTCGGGCAGGACTGCATCACCGTGGAAGGCCTGGACGACGCGCTGACGCTCATGCAGGACGTCATCTGGGAGGGCGAAGGGGACGGCGGCGGAATCCTGGACTCCAACCGTGACCTGTCGCACTACTTCACGTTCCACGAGCTGAGCGTCGGAAGGTTCTACCGGCAGGACGACAAACCGCTCGACCCCACCGGCGACGGCTTCCACGTCCCGAAAGGGGACGAGGTCGTGAACTCACTCGTGAACCCCAAGCTGGCGAACTACGAGGAGAGTCCGGACGCCCTCAAGGCCGCCCTCGGCTTCACGGAGCTCTACCAGAAGATGATCACAGACCTGGACTCCGGGTTCCGAGGACGCCCGGCCCTGGTCGACGTGGCCGTCGGACGGATGCGCCAGCTTCTCGCCCGCGCCGACGAGGTGCTGGTCTGCAAGCTGAAGGGCATGGACTACTACTCGGCCCCGACCTTCGAGCTGCCCGACCAGTGAGCCGGCGGTGCGGCGGACCCCCGGCTCCTCAAGGCTCCCTCCCGCCGATGCCCGGCGGGCCGTCACCCGCCGGGTGGGTGGCTCGTTGAGCCGGGTGCGCCGCCCCGCGTGCGCAGTGGTAGTCGGAAGCGGCCTGAGGGAGTCTGCGGTGTCCACCGTCACCAACCCGTTCACCGGTGGCTACGCCCCGGTGGAGGAGGAAGTCACGGCCTTCGACCTGCCGGTCACGGGGACGATCCCGGCCGAGCTCAACGGCCGGTACCTGCGCAACGGGCCCAACGGGATGCGGCCGGAGGACCCGCGGCCGCGGCACCTGTTCGCCGGGTACGCCATGGTGCACGGGGTGCGGCTGCTCGACGGGCGGGCCCGGTGGTACCGCAACCGGCTGGTGCGCAGCGCCGCCGTGGCCGAGGCGCTGGGGGAGCGGCCGCGCCCCGGCGCCGTGCCGCGGATCGCCGACGTCGCGCCCAACACCCACGTGATCGGGCACGCCGACCGCACGCTCGCGCTGGTCGAGGGCGGCTTCCGCCCGTACGAACTCTCCTACGAGATCGAGACGATGGGGGCCGGCGACTTCTGCGGCACGCTGCCTGACGGGTTCGCCGCCCACCCCAAGCTCGACCCGGTCACCGGCGAGCTGCACGCGATCACCTGGCAGCGGGACGACAGCGAGCGGCTGCGCCACCTGGTGGTCTCCCCGGAGGGCGTCGTCGTGCGCGCCGTGGACATCCCGGTCCCGCACCGGCCGGTGGTGCACGACATGGCGCTGACCCGGAACTTCGCCGTCGTCCTCGACCTCGCGGGGCGCGTCAGCATGCCCGACAACCTGGCACGCAAGACGTATCCGGCGGTCTGGGACGAGACCCGCGGCGCGCGGGTCGGGCTGCTGCCCCGCAACGGCACCGAGGTCCGCTGGTTCGAGGTCGAGCCCTGCTTCGTCTTCCACACCCTCAACGCCCACGAGGACGGCGACCGGGTCGTCGTCGACGTGGTCCGCTACCCGAGGATGTTCGCGGGCGGCGCGGTGGACGGGCAGAGCAGCCCCTCCCTGGACCGCTGGACGGTCGACACCGTCTCCGGCACGGTCACCGAGACCCGGCTGGACGACCGGCCGCAGGAGTTCCCGGCGGTCAACCCGGCGGTGGTCGGCGGCGCCCACCGCTACGGCTACTCCACCGTGGCCACCCCCCTGCTGCGCCACCTCGCCGCGACGGCCGACGACCTGGACGCGCTGCCCCCGGAGGCCGCCGGGGACGCGCTGATCAAGCACGACCTGCGCCGGCAGTCCAGCACCGTACGGCAGTTCGGCGCGGGCCGGTACACCGGTGAGGTCTCCTTCGTGCCGAGGGAGGGCGCCCGCGGCGAGGACGACGGCTACCTGCTGACCTACGTCCACGACCCCGAGCGGGGCGCGAGCGACCTGGTCGTCCTCTCCGCCGAGGACTTCACCGGCGCCCCGCTCGCCACCGTCCACCTGCCGGTGCGGGTGCCGGCCGGCTTCCACGGCAGCTGGATCCCCGACCCCGTCCGAGAGGACTCCCAGTGAACACTCCGGCTGTGACCGCGCCCTCCGTGACCGCGGCCTCCGTATCCGCCCCGGCCGAGACCGTCGCCCGGCTGCGCGCGGCCTTCCGCACCGGCCGCACCCGGCCGCTCGCCTGGCGCACCGAGCAGCTGGCCGGGCTGCGCGCCCTGCTGACCGGCCACCGCGAGGAGATCGCCGAGGCCCTCCACGCCGACCTGCGCAAGCCGCGCGCCGAGACCGACATCGCCGAAGTCGACTTCACCGTACGGGAGATCGACCACACCCTGCAGAACCTGGAGCAGTGGCTGCGCCCCGAGCCGGTGCCCGCCGCCGCGCTCACCCGGATGCCGCCGGGGACCAGCGCCCACACCGGCCACGCCCCGCTCGGGACCGTCCTGGTGATCGCGCCCTGGAACTACCCGGTGCAGCTGCTGCTGGTGCCGGTGGCGGGCGCGATCGCCGCCGGCAACACGGTGCTCGCCAAGCCGAGCGAACTGGCCCCGGCCTGCTCGGCCCTGCTGGCGCGGCTGCTGCCCCGGTACGTCGACCCGGCGGCGATCGCCGTGGTGGAGGGCGGCGGGGAGACGACCACCGCCCTGCTCGCCGAGCGCCTCGACCACATCCTCTACACCGGCAACGCCCGCTTCGGCCGGACGGTGCTGCGGGCCGCCGCCGAGCACCTGACCCCGGTCACCCTCGAACTGGGCGGCAAGTCACCGGTGTTCGTGGACCGCGGCGTCGACCCCGGGGCGGTCGCCGCCCGGCTGGCCCGCGCCAAGTTCGCCAACGCCGGGCAGACCTGCGTGGCCCCCGACTACCTGCTGACCGACCCGGCCACGGCCCGCGCGCTGGAAGGCGCCCTGGCGCGCGCCGTCACCGAGCTGTACGGCCCCGACCCGGCGCGGTCACCGGCGTACGGGCGCATCGTCGACGAGCGGCACTTCGACCGGGTCGTCGCCCTCCTCGACTCGGGCCGTACGGTTTTCGGCGGGCAGCACGACCGCGCGGACCGCTACATCGCGCCCACCCTGCTGGCCGAGGTGGAGCCGGACGCCCCGGTCATGCGGGAGGAGGTCTTCGGCCCCGTCCTGCCCGTCGTCGAGGTCGCCGGCCTCGACGAGGCCATCGCCTTCATCAACGACCGGGACCACCCCCTCGCCCTCTACGCCTTCACCGGGGACGGGCACGCACGCCGCCGCCTGGCCGAGGAGACCGCCTCCGGCGCCCTCAACTTCGGCCTCCCGGTGGCCCACCTGGGCATCCCGGAACTCCCCTTCGGCGGGGTGGGGGAGAGCGGCTCCGGCCGCTACCACGGCCGCTGGTCCCTCGACACCTTCAGCCACCGCCGGGCCTGCCTGGACGCGCCGCTGGCCTGAGTGGCCGGGTCCGGATCCCCGAGCTAGTAGTCCCAGGACATCGTGGCGGTGATGGCGGTGAGGACCAGCCAGCCGATGAGGGGGAGGGCGAGGGTGAGGGCGAAGGGCCACTGGGCGGTGATGAGGATGATGCTGCCGAGGACGGTGAAGAGGACCAGGAAGGGGAGGACGGCGAGCGGGAGCGCCCAGCTGACGAGGCGGCGCAGGAGGAGGCCGTAGACGGCGAGGACGGTTCCCGTGCCGACCAGGAGGGCGAGCTTGAGGGTGGTGAGCCAGGGGGTGCTCTGGACGGTGGAGCGGTGGCCCTGGTGGGAGAGCTCGACCACGCGGCCCCGCCAGAGGGTCAGGTCCACGTTGACGCCGTTCTCCAGGCTGTCGTAGAGGCCCTCGGTGACGCTGTAGGTGGCGGTGGGCACCGTCTCGCGGGAGACGGTCAGGCCGTAGGTGGTGGAGTCTCCGTTCGAGTCGGTCTTCTTGGCCGTCACCCGGCCGGTCTCCTGCTTGGTGCAGTTCGCGCCGGGTGCGGTGGCGGGGGCGCCGCAGACCGGGGCGCCGCGGTAGGCGAGCGCCTCGTCGTAGGTGTCGACGAACCAGGAGAAGCCGAGGGCGACGGTGGACAGGCCGATGACGACCAGCAGGGCCTGGGCCACGATCCGGGCGGCCGGGGTGACGGACCGCCGGCTGTGGTGCCGGGGGCGGCGGGGTGGCGGGGTGGCCGCCTGGTCGGTCGGCGGAGTCGGAACGCGGTCGGTCGGCGGCTCACTCATCGTCGTCGCTCAGCGCCGGCCCCGCCAGCTCGCGCTCCCGGTGCAGCCAGTCCCGGAGCTCCGCCGTCTCCCGCAGCCCGTCGCCGCCGGCGACCCTGATCCGCGCGTCCATCGCACTCCCTCGGCCTCGCCCGGGCGCCTCCCGGGTTCAGTCGGGATGATGGCAGGGGCCGGCGGTGGCGGGGGAGTGGCCTGGCGAGCTTGTGACCGACTTGTGGAACTCGGCCGGGGCGTGGGGCTGGTGGCGTGCCCGGCGGTGGGTCAGGGCAGCAGCAGGCCGGCGAGTTCGTCCAGCAGTTCGGTGACCCTGCGTGCCTTCTCCGGGTCCGGGACGGCCTTGGCGATGACGGGCTCGGCGGGCCGGGCGACGTGGGCGCGGATGGCGTGCCGGGCCGACTCGGAGACGGTCAGCAGGGTGCGGCGCCCGTCGGCCGGGTCGGCGGCGGCGTCGAGCAGGCCGCGTTCGCGCAGCCGGGCGACGGAGACCGAGACGTGGCTCTGGGCGAAGCCGGTGCGGACCCGGATCTCCTGGACGGAGGTGGCGGGGTGGCGGTACACGTCGGAGACCACGGCGATCTCCCCGGCGCTGAGCTGCTCGGCGGCCGGGTCGGTGATCATCGCGCGGCCGAGTTCCGTCAGCCGCTTGCCGAGTCTGAGGAGTTGCACGCCGTCCATGCCCGCAAGAATACATCTTCACCGATATATCTCCACCAATACATCTTCACTGATGCATCGGCGCCGATGTAGATTGCCGAGCATGACGACCTCCGAACCGCTCAGCCCGGTCTCCCGCACCGCCCTGTCCGTCGCCCGGGTGCGGGCCTACGAGAGCTCCCGACCCGACCCGCTCTTCGTCGACCCGTACGCCCTCGCCTTCGTGGACGCCGCCGGCCTCGAACCCGCCCTCTCCGGCCCGGTCAGCAGCCTCGCCAAGGCCCTCGTTGCCCACGGCATCCTGCGCACCCGTTTCTACGACGACCGGCTGCCGGCCGCCGGCGCCGACCAGGTGGTGGTGCTGGCGGCGGGCCTGGACACCCGTGCCTACCGGCTGGACTGGCCGTCCGGTACCCGGGTGTTCGAGCTCGACCTCGGCCCGGTGCTGGACTTCAAGCAGCAGGTCCTGGACGGCCTCGGCGCCGTGCCGAAGGCCCGGCGCACCGCCCTGCCCGTCGACCTGGTCGACCCGCGGTGGCCCGAGCGGCTGGTCGCCGCCGGCTTCGACCCGGCCCGGCGCTCGGTCTGGCTCGCCGAGGGCCTGCTGGTCTACCTCGCCCCGGACGAGGCGGCCGGGCTGCTCACGGCGGTGGCCGGGCTGGCGGCCCCGGGCAGCCGCCTCCTACTGGAGCAGGGCGGGGACGTGAGCCGCACACCGCAGGACCCGGCGCTCACCCACCTCACCGGGCTGTGGCGCGGCGGGCTCGGCCCGGGCACCGGCGACTGGCTGGCCGGGCACGGCTGGACGGTGGAGACCACCGCCCTGACCCGGCTCGCGGAGACGTACGGGCGCCCGCTCCCGGACCCGTCGACCACGAGGGCGTTCATCGAGGCGGAGCGGCGTACCGCGGACTGACGCCGAGGCCTGACGGGCTGTCACTCCTGGTCGGCGGGCTGGGGCGGCCAGGTGTCCGGGGCCAGGACGCCGGTGGTGTAGGCGCGGGCGACCAGGGCGGTGCGGTTGGGGACGCGCCAGCGGCGGGAGAGCCGGGCCAGGTGGTAGTTGACGCCGTCCGGGGTGATGCCGAGCGCCCGGGCGATCTGCGCGGTGGTGTCGCCCCGGGCCGCGGCGGCGAGGATGCGGGCCTCGATCGGGCTGGCCTCGGCCCGGGGGCCGGACGGCGGGGCCTCGGCCGCGGGCTCCGCCGCCTGTAGCGACAGCAGGAGGTTCGGGGTCTGCTCCGGGGTGTCGCTGACCAGGTCGACGGTCATCTCGCCGTGCCGCTCGGTGCCGCCGGCGGGCGTCCAGGAGACCCGGGCCGGGTACTGCGAGCGGCGGTGCAGCCGGACGGCCTCGGTGAGCGCCTCCAGGGTGCCGGTGTCCCGCAGGGTGAAGAACTCCAGAATCCTACGGTGGCGCAACTGGCCCGGCAAGCAGCCGAATTCGGCTGCCATCGCGCGGTTGACGATCAGGATCTGCCCGCCGAACTCGCACACCGCGATGGGCATCGGCACGTGGTCCATCAGCCGCAGCGCCCGGTTGCGCCAGATCACCGCCGGGTCCAGGCGGCCGCCCGGCAGGGGGGCGCAGTCCTCGGTCGATCGCATCGGTGGTTCTCCTCTCCGGGGCCAGGGCTGACGGTTCGTGGGCAAGCCCGTCGGAGCCCCTGGTACTACACAATCATGTAGTGATCGGGGTCTGACCTTCCGCCCGGTGGGCGCACAGTGGTGGAAGACCGAAGTTTTCCTGCCGTGGGAGGGGCCACAGCGATGACCGAGACCGTGGAGAGCACGACCGAGGGCCAGTGGACGGCCGAGGACGGGTGGACGGCCGGCGGCGAGCGGGCGGACGGGGCCGGGAGCGGTCGGGCCGTCCCCCTGGTGGACATCTCGTCGGCGCCGCCGATCGCCGCCCCGATGCTGCGCACCATGGAACTGGCCAGAGAGCACGGCCCGGCCTTCGTCCAGCGGCTGCACGGCCGGGACAGCCTGATCGTCAGCGGGCTGGAGCTGGTCGAGGAGCTCGCCGACGAGACCCGGTTCACCAAGTCGATCGGCCCGGGCCTGGAGAACGTCCGCCAGTTCACCGGCGACGGCCTGTTCACCGCCTACAACGACGAGCCCAACTGGGCCCGGGCGCACGACATCCTGATGCCGGCCTTCGCGCTCGGCTCGATGCGCACCTACCACCCGGTGATGCTGCGGGTGGCCCGCCGGCTGGTCGACTCCTGGGACCGCCGGGAGGCCGCCGGACTGCCGGTGGACGTGCCCGGCGACATGACCCGGATGACCCTGGACACCATCGGACTGGCCGGCTTCGGCTTCGACTTCGGCTCCTTCGAGCGGGACGAGCCGCACCCCTTCGTCGAGGCGATGGTGCGCTGCCTGGGCTGGGCGATGAACAGGCTCACCCGCGACCCGGAGGCCGACCACCGCGAGCGGGACACCGCCTTCCGGGCCGACGCCGACTACCTGGCCGCCGTGGTGGACGAGGTGATCGCCGCCCGCTCCGCGGAGGGAACCGCCGGGGAGGGAGCTGTTGGGGAGGGCGAGCAGGCTCCGGCCGAGGACCTGCTGGGCCTGATGCTCGGCGCGGTCCGCCCCTCGGACGGGACCCGGCTGGACGCCGAGAACATCCGCAACCAGGTGATCACCTTCCTGATCGCCGGCCACGAGACCACCTCGGGCGCGCTCTCCTTCGCGATGTACTACCTGGTCAAGCACCCGACGGTGCTGCGCCAGGTGCAGCGCGAGGTGGACGGGCTCTGGGGCGACCAGGCCGACCCGGAGCCCTCCTACGAGGACGTCGGACGGCTGCGCCACACCCGTCAGGTGCTCAACGAGGCGCTGCGGCTGTGGCCGACGGCGCCCGCGTTCAGCCGGGAGGCCCGCGAGGACACCCTGCTCGGCGGCCGCATCCCGCTGCGCGCCGGGGAGACCGTCTTCGTCTCCACGCCGATGCTGCACCGGGACCCGTCGTGGGGCGACAACCCGGAGCTGTTCGACCCGTCCCGGTTCGACCCCGAGTGCGAGGAGGCCCGCTCCCCGCACGCCTTCAAGCCCTTCGGCACCGGCGAACGCGCCTGCATCGGACGGCAGTTCGCGCTGCACGAGGCCGTCATGCTGCTCGGCATGCTGGTCCACCGCTACCGGCTGATCGACCACGCCGACTACCGGCTGACCATCAAGCAGACGCTCACCATCAAGCCCGACGACTTCACCCTCGGTCTCGCCCGGCGCACGCCCGGCCGGGCCGCGACCGCCTCCGGCTCCACCGCTGCTGCCACCGGCACCGCCGAGCGGCCCGGGACGGCCGGGCGGGTCCGCCAGGGGACCGGGCTGCTGCTCCTGCACGGCTCCAACTACGGCGCCTGCCGGGAGTTCAGCCGACAGCTCGCGGAGGCCGCCGCGGACCTCGGCTGCGAGACGGAGACCGCCCCGCTGGACGCGTACGCGGACGGGCTGCCCACCGACCGGCCGGTGGTGATCACCGCCGCCTCGTACAACGGGCAGCCGACCGACGACGCGGCCCGGTTCGTCCGGCGCCTCCAGGAGAGCGGGGAGGGGCAGGAGCGCGGGACGGCCGAGGGCGTCGAGTACGCGGTGCTCGGCATCGGCGACCGCACCTACGCCGCGACCTACCAGCGCGTCCCGGGGCTGATCGACGACCGGCTCGCCGCGCTCGGCGGCACCCGGCTGCTGGCCCGCGCCGAGGCCGACGCCTCCGGCGACCTGGCCGGCACCGTACGGCAGTTCACCGCCGAGCTGCGCGAGACCCTGCTGGCGCGCTACGGGGACGCCGACGCCCCCGCCGAGGCGCGGCCGGCGGCCGCCTACTCGGTGACCGAGGTGACCGGCGGCCCGCTGGCCGCGCTGGCCGCCCGGCACGGCATGGCGGAGCTGACCGTCACCGCCGTCGGCAGCCTGACCGACCCCGCGTACCACCGGGTCAAGCGGCTGGTCCGGCTGGCCCTGCCGGAGGGCACCGGCTACCGGACCGCCGACCACCTCACCGTGCTCCCGGCCAACGACCCGGCGCTGGTCGAGCGCGCCGCCAAGCTGTTCGGCGCCGACCTCGACACGGTGCTGGGCATCGTGGCGCACCGGCGCACCGGACTGGCCGTCGACCGCCCGCTGACGGTGCGCGAACTGCTCACCCGCCACGTCGAGTTGCAGGACCGGCCGAGCGCCGAGCAGCGCGCCGCCCTGGCCTCGCTCAACCCCTGCCCGCCCGAGCAGGCCGCGCTGCGGGCGCTGCCCGAGGACGACCCGCGCACCCTGCTGGACCTGGTCGAGGACCACCCGGCCCTCCAGGGGCGGCTCGGTTGGCCGGTGCTGCTGGAGCTGCTGCCGCCGATCCGGCCGCGGCACTACTCGATCTCCTCCTCGCCCGCCGGCGACCCGGGTCGGGCGGAGCTGATGGTCTCGGTGCTCAGCGGGCCGGCCCGCTCGGGCCGGGGCACCTTCCGGGGCACCGGCTCCGGCTACCTCGACCGGGTGGCCGTCGGCGACACCGTGCTGGCCCGGGTCCAGCCCTGCCGGGAGGCGTTCCGGATCGGCCACCGCACCCCGGTGGTCATGATCGCGGCCGGCACCGGCCTGGCGCCCTTCCGGGGCGCCGTCGCCGACCGCCGGGCGCTGCTCGCCGAGGGGGCCGGGCTCGCCCCGGCGCTGCTGTACTTCGGCTGCGACGACCCGGACGCGGACTACCTGCACCGCGGTGAGTTGGAGGCGGCCGAGCAGGCCGGCGCGGTCTCGCTGCGGCCCGCCTTCAGCGGGCGGCCGCGGGACGGGCGGCGCTACGTGCAGGACCGGATCGCCGCCGAGGCGGCCGAGGTCTGGGAGCTGCTCGAAGCCGGTGCCGAGGTGTACGTGTGCGGCGACGGCGCCCGGATGGCGCCGGGCGTCCGGGAGGCCTTCCGGACGCTGTACCGGGAGCGCGTCCCGGGCGCGGACGAGCAGCGGGCGCAGGCCTGGCTGCAGGGGCTGATCGAGGCCGGGCGGTACGTCGAGGACGTGTACGCCGGCTGACGGCTCACCCCTCCTGACACGGCCGTGGGC
>NZ_JBHUAL010000073.1:0-20523 GCF_042789775.1 Kitasatospora sp. NPDC056800
GTCCTTGACACCGGCCCCCTTCGCCGTACGGTCGCCCGCTACGGTCGGCGCGCCGCGATCAGCGCACCGTCGTCAGCTCGCCGCGCCCAGCCGCTCCACGGCCGCGGCGACCCGCTCGTCGGTCGCCGTGAACGCGACCCGCACGAAGCGGTCGCCGGCCGGCCCGTAGAAGTCGCCGGGCGCCACCAGGATGCCCAGCCCGGCCAGTTCGGCCACGGTCTCCCAGCACGGGCGGTCCTGGGTCGCCCACAGGTAGAGGCTCGCCTCGGAGTGCTCGATCCGGAAGCCGTACGCCTCCAGCGCCGCCCGCAGCGCCGAGCGCCGGGCCGCGTACCGCTCGCGCTGCTCGGCCACGTGGGCGTCGTCCGCGAGCGCGGCGACCGTCGCCGCCTGGACCGGCGCCGGCACGATCATGCCGCCGTGCTTGCGCACCTCCAGCAGTTCCCTGACCACCACCGGGTCGCCCGCCACGAAGGAGGCGCGGTAGCCGGCCAGGTTGGAGCGCTTGGAGAGCGAGTGGACGGCCAGCAGGCCCTCGTGGCCGTCGCCGCAGACGTCCGGGTGCAGGACGGAGACCGGCTCGGCCTCCCAGCCCAGCTCCAGGTAGCACTCGTCGCTGACCAGCAGCGCCCCGTGCTCCCTGGCCCACTCGACGGCCCGGCGCAGCTCGTCCGCGCCCAGCACCCGGCCGGTCGGGTTGGACGGCGAGTTCACCCAGAGCAGGCGCACCCGGGAGCCGTCCAGCTCGTCCACCGAGTCGTACTCGACCGGCTCGGCGCCGCACAGCCGGGCGCCCACCTCGTAGGTCGGGTAGGCCAGGCGCGGGTAGGCGACCTGGTCGCCGGGGCCGAGGCCGAGCTGGGTCGGCAGCCAGGCCACCAGCTCCTTGGAGCCGACGGTCGGGAGCACGGCCTGCGGGCCGGTCTCCGCGCCGAGGCGGCGGTGCAGCCAGCCGGCGATCGCCTCGCGCAGCTCCAGCGGGCCCCAGACGGTCGGGTAGCCGGGGGTGTCGGTGTGCGCGGCCAGCGCCTTCTGGATCACCTCGGGGACCGGGTCCACCGGGGTGCCGACGGAGAAGTCGCAGAGCCCGCCGGGGTGGGCCAGGGCGGTCGCCTTGTACGGCTCCAGCTTGTCCCAGGGGAAGACGGGGAGCTTGTCCGAAACGCGGCGCGCCGCCCCCGGGTGACCCGGGAACGGCGCGCGCGTGCTGTTGGTACTCACAGCTGTTGTGCCACCGATCGTCAGTGGTCGGCGTTCTGCGGCGGCAGAGCGGCGATGAACGGGTGGTCACGCTCGATCAGACCGAGCTTGGAGGCGCCGCCGGGGGAACCCAGGTCGTCGAAGAACTCGACGTTCGCCTTGTAGTAGTCCTTCCACTCCTCCGGAGTGTCGTCCTCGTAGAAGATCGCCTCGACCGGGCAGACCGGCTCGCACGCGCCACAGTCGACACACTCATCCGGGTGGATGTAGAGCGATCGCTCGCCCTCGTAGATGCAGTCAACCGGGCACTCTTCGATGCACGCCTTGTCCTTCACGTCGACACAAGGCTGCGCGATGACGTAGGTCACGCTGTCGTTCCTCCTCGGAAGGGCCTGGTGGCCCGTTCTGTTCTGCTGCCGTGCGCGGTGAGCGCGGCGTCGTCGATGCCCGCCCCTAGTATCGCGGGTCGGAGACCGCAAATGCACAGGAGGTGGCCAGATGGCGACGCACGACCCGGTCGGCGACCGTCCAGAAGTCCGGATAGACCGCTCTGACGTGGGACGACGCGTGTCCGTCCGCCGCCTCGCGGAGTTCGTGGACGACCGGCCGGTGTTCCGGGATTCGATCGGCGTGCTCACATCGTGGGACGATCATGGGTTGACGATCGCCCCTCGAACCGGCGATCCGGTGTTCTTGCCGGAGAAGCTGCTGGTCGCAGGCAAGACCGTGCCGCCGTTCCCGGCCCGGCGCGTCCCGTTGCCGGTCACCGCGCCGGTCGAACTGCAGCGGATCGCGGGCCGCGGCTGGCCGGCCGTCGAGCAGGAGCCGCTCGGCGAGTGGACGCTGCGCGCCGCCGCCGGGTTCACCCGGCGGGCCAACTCCGTCCAGGCGCTCGGGGACCCGGGACTGCCGCTGCCCCGGGCGCTGGCGGCCGTCCGCGCCTGGTACGCGGCGCGCGGACTGCCCGCGTACGTCGAGGTGATCTCCCCCGGCTCACCCCCGGCGCTGGTCGCCGAACTCGACCGGCTCGGCGCCGGGTACGCGCCCACCCTGGTCCGCACCGCCCCGCTGGCCGGGCTCGCCCGGGCCGGCGCCGGGCACGACAGGGTGCGCCTCGCGCGGACCGCGGACGACCGGTGGCTGTCGGTGTACCGGCGGGTGAGCGGCGACCCGGCGGTGGAGGAGGCGGCCCGGCGGGTGCTGCACGGCGGGCCCTCGGTCTGGTTCGCCACCGTGCCGGGCGCCCCCGGGCAGCCGCCGCTGGCGATCGGACGCTGCGTCATCGAGGGCGCCTGGGCCTGCTTCGGCGCGATCGAGGTCCAGCCGTACGCCCGGCGGGCCGGACTGGCGACGACGGTCATGGCGGTGCTCGCCTCGCGCGCGGCCGAGGAGGGGGCGAGCGGCGGCTACCTCCAGGTCGAGGCGGAGAACGCGGGGGCGATCGCGCTCTATGACGGACTCGGCTTCACGACCAGTCACACTTACCACTACGCGCTCCTCCCCCAGGGGTAGCCGCCAGGCCGTACCGTCCGTCCGTTCGTCCGATCGCCCGCCCGATCGTCCGTCCGCCGCCTTGTCCGTCCGCCGTACGAAAGCCGTCGCCGTCACCGTGACCGAGCAGAGCAGAGACCGCTTCCGGACCGCCGCCCGCGCCGAGCAGCCCGACCCGGTGCTGCTGTGCCTGCTCGCCGCCGCCGAGCACGGCATGGTGCCCGACCCCGGCGACCCCGGCGAACCGCCGGGCGTGGACGCGCTGCTCGCCGCCTGCGAGGCCGCGTTCGAGCGGCACGCGGCGGCGGTCCGGACGGCCGTCGCCGAGCGGGCGCCGACCGGGCCGGAGGAGACCGCCGCCCTGCTCGCCGCGGTGCTCGGCGGGCGGGAGCGCTTCCACGGGCGGCAGTCGGACTACCGGCGGCTGGAGTCCTCGCTGCTGCCCGAGGTGCTGCGGCGCCGGCGCGGGCTGCCGATCACGCTCTCCCTGGTGTGGATGGCGGTCGGCCGGCGGGCCGGGCTGACCGTCCACGGCATCGCGCTGCCCGGCCACTTCATCGTCGCGGTGGGCGGCCCGGCCGGCGGCGAGGACTACGTCCTGGCCGACCCGTTCCACGGCGGGCGGCTGCTCGACCCGGCGGACGTCGAACGGCTGGTCGCCGCCGCCGGGGCGGAGTTCACCCCCGCCCTGCTCACCCCGGCCCAGCCGCTGGAGGTCGTGCTGCGGGTGCTCGGCAACATCCGGCTCTGGGCCGCCGACCGCCCCGAGCACGCCCGCACCCAGCTCTGGGCCACCGAACTCGCCCTGCTGCTGCCCCGGCACCCCGCCCAGCTGCGCCTGGAACGGGCCGAACTCCTCGTCCGCACCGGGGACTTCCTCGGCGGCTCGGCGGAGATGGACGCCTACGCGCAGATCCTCGACGCCTTCGACCCGGACACCGCCGCCAAGGTCCGGCAGGAGGCCCGGGCGGCCCGGCACCGGCTCAACTGACCCCCGTCTGCGGGCCGATGCCGGGGGCTTGAAGACTGGCCCTACAGCCAGCCCTTCTCCCGGGCGATCCGGACCGCCTCGGTGCGGTTGCGGGCCTCGGTCTTCTGGATCGCCATCGACAGGTAGTTGCGCACCGTCCCCTCGGACAGGTGCAGCCGCCGGGCGATGTCCGCGTTCACCGCGCCGTCGGCGGCCGCGCCCAGCACGTCCCGCTCGCGCGGGGTCAGCGGGTTGGCGCCCTCGGCCAGCGCGGCGGCGGCCAGCACCGGGTCGATCACCCGCTCGCCGCGCAGCACCCGGCGGATCGCCTCCGCCAGCTCGGCGGCCGGCGCGTCCTTCACCAGGAACGCGTCCGCGCCCGACTCCATCGCCCGGCGCAGGTAGCCGGGCCGGCCGAAGGTCGTCGCGATGACCACCTTGGTCCGGGGCGCCCGGTCGCGCAGCTCCGCGGCCGCCTCGATGCCCGTCATCCCCGGCATCTCGATGTCCAGCACGGCGACCTGCACGTCGTTCGCGAGCACCGCCGCCACCACCTCGTCCCCGCGGCCGACCTGCGCGACGACGTCGATGTCCCCCTCCAGCCCGAGCAGCGCGGCCAGCGCCTCCCGGACCATCCCCTGGTCCTCGGCGAGCAGCACGCGGATCGAGGCCCCGTTGTCAGTGTCGTTCATGGCCACGACCTTAGAGGGCCGCGGGCTTGCGTCTCCGGTAAGGGGAGAGTCCAGAGTGGTCCCCATGGACGGCAGCGAAACGCTCTACCCGATCGGCGACCTCGCCCGGCGCACCGGACTCACCGTCAAGACCATCCGGTTCTACGCCGACACCGGCCTCGTCCCGCCCACCGGGCGCAGCGCCGCCGGCTACCGGCTGTACGACGTGCACGCCCTCGCCCGGCTGGACCTCGTCCGCACCCTGCGCGAACTCGGGCTCGACCTGCCCGCGATCCGCCGGGTGCTGGAACGGGAGGCCCCGCTGCACGAGGTGGCCGCCGCACACGCCGAGGCGCTGGAGGTGCAGATCCGCACCCTCCGGCTGCGCCGGGCGGTGCTGCTCGCCGTCGCCCAACGCGCTTCCACACCCGAGGAGATGGGACTCATGCACAAGCTCGCCAAACTCTCCGACGCCGAACGCCGGCGCCTGGTCCAGGACTTCGTCGACGAGGCCTTCGGCGGCCTGGACGCCAACCCCGAGTTCGTCGCCATGATGCGCTCCGCCATGCCCGAACTGCCGGACGAGCCACGGACGGAGCAGGTCGAGGCCTGGGTCGAACTCGGCGAACTCGTCCAGGACCCGGACTTCCGCGCGGCCGTCCGGCGGATGGCCGAACAGCAGGCCGCCGAACGGGCCGAGGGCGACCGCGGCGGGCTGCACCACGCGCTCACCGAGACCGTACGGTCCCTGGTCGGTGCGGCGCTGGCCGCCGGCACCGACCCCGCCTCCCCCGCGGCCGGCCCCGTCCTCGACGCCCTCACCGCCGCCTACGCCGAGACCTTCGGCCGTCCCGACGACGCCGGGTTGCGGCGCTGGCTGCTCGACCGCCTGGAGAGCGCCGACGACCCGCGCGCCGAGCGCTACTGGCAGCTGCTGGCGGTCATCAACGGCTGGCCCGTCCCGGAGAGCCTCACCGGGGTATTCCGGTGGTTCACCGGGGCGCTGCGGGCCAGACTGGCGCAATGATCACCCTGGAACCCCTGCGCCCCGACCACGCCGAGGCCCTGCTGGCCTTCGAACGCGCCAACCGCGCGTACTTCGCCCGCAGCATCCCGGACCGCGGCGACGCCTACTTCGCCGGCTTCGCGGACCGCCACGCCGCCCTCCTCGCCGAACAGGCCGAAGGCACCTGCCGGTTCCACGTGGTGCTCGACGCGGCCGGCGGGCTGGTCGGCCGCGCCAACCTCGTCGACCTCGCCGACGGCAGCGCCGAACTCGGCTACCGGATCGCCGAATCGGCCGCCGGCCGCGGCGTCGCGAAGGCCGCCGTCGCCGAGGCCTGCCGCCTCGCGGCCACCGCCTACGGCCTGACCGTCCTGACCGCCGTCACCACCGTCGACAACCCCGCCTCCCAGGCCGTCCTCGCCCGCAACGGCTTCGCGCTCAGCCACCGGTTCCTCCTCGCCGACCGCCCCGCCCTCGCCTACCGCCGCCCCCTGGGCGACCTCGGCTGAGCGCGGGCCCGGCGCGGGCACGGCGCGGGCACGGCGCGGGCTGAAGGCCGGCCCGCCGTCCCGCTACGGCAGCCAGCGGCGGGCGGCCTCGACGCTGTCGGCGGGGCTGGTGTTGAAGGCGACGGCCGCCTGCGGGGCGTGACGGCGGACCAGGTTGACGACCGCCTCGAAGAACGGCAGCGCCGGTTCGGGCTTGCGGATGCCGCCGCCGATGACGACGACGTCCCAGCGGCGCCCGGCGAGGGCCGCCACGACGGCGGGTTCGGCGGTGTCGTCGGGGGCGACCAGGGTCACGGCGGCGTCGATGCCGTGCTCGGTGAAGCGGGCGAGTTCGGCGTCGAGGAGGGCCCGCACCGCGTCGCCGTCCACGCCGGGGACGGTGTGCGGGTCGAAGCCGAGGATGAGAACGGTGGGCATGCCCGGTACGACGCTCACTCCGGCCGCCCGGGTTCCCCGCCGAGGTAGCGGGCGGCGTCGACGAGGGTGAGCTTGGGGTCGGTCCAGGAGCAGACCTCCAGCCAGGAGAGCCGGCCGTCCTCGGCGAAGAGCAGGATCTCGCCGTCGGAGCCGATCGCCGCCTCGGCGACCACCTCCGAGCGGGCGCCGTCCTGGACGCCGGCGAACAGGGCGGTGCTGCAGCCGCACCGGCAGCGGGACTCGACGCGCAGGTGCGGGACCTGGGCGCGCAGGGGGTGGCCCTCGGGGAGGAGGAAGTCGAGGACCCGGGCGACGTCGCTGGGGAGGAGGGTCATGGGCGCCTGCGCAATCGTGTGGTGAGGACGGACAGTTCTTCGATCCGGAGGAGGTGGGCGAGCAGGAGGTAGCCGACGGCGAGGGCGGCGGCGGCCGGCAGGAGGCCGTACCGGGTGGCCCACCAGGCGCCCGCGGCGGCCGGCAGGGCGGCCAGCAGCGGCTTCCCGTGGGCTCCCAGGACCCGCAGCGGCCCGAGCCGCCGGCGCAGCAGCAGGGCGGCGGCCGCGCAGGTGAGCAGGAACGACGCCCCGTAGCAGCCGGCCATCCCGGTGACGGCCCAGCGCAGCGGCAGCAGCCGGTGGCAGAGCACCGCCCCCAGCGCCGTGGCGGCGACCGGCAGCAGGTTGAGCAGGAAGGGCGTACGGCTGTCGCCGAGCGCGTAGAAGACGCGGGTCAGCGCGTAGCCGGCGGAGTACAGGACCAGGCCGGGCGCGAAGGCGGTCAGCATCCCGGCGATGGCCCGCACGTCGTCGGCGCCGGTGCTCCCGTGCCCGAAGGCGAGCGCGCACAGCTGCGGCGCGAGGACCGCGAACGCGCAGGCCGCCGGGACGGTGACCACCGCGATGGTGCGGACGGTGCGGGCGAGCAGCGCGCGGACGGCCCGCGGGGAGTCGGCGGCGGCGGTGAGCGCGGGAACGACCGCCGTCACCACCGACACCGTGACCACCCCGTGCGGCACGATCCACAGCAGGTACGCGCTGCTGTACGCGGTGTACCCGACGCCCGGCAGCCCGGCCTCGGCGGCCCGCGCGCCGACGGAGGTCGACAGCCGGGTCACCACCCAGTAGCCCACCTGGTCGCCGAGCACCAGCAGCAGCGTCCACCCGGCGGCCCGCAGCGGCTCGCCGAGCCCGGCCTGCCGCCAGTCCCAGCGCGGCCGGGGCCGCACCCCGGCGGCCCGCAGGCAGGGCAGCAGCACCAGGCTCTGCGCCACCACCCCGGCCGTCGTACCGGCCCCGAGCACGGTCACGTCGGCCGTGGAGAAGGACCGTTGGCCGAGGTACCCGGCGAACACCCCGATCACCACCAGGTTGTTGAGCACCGGCGCCCAGGCCATCGGCGCGAACCGCTGCCGGGCGTTGAGGAGTTGGCCGAGCACCGTGAACAGCCCGTAGAAGAACACCTGCGGCAGGCACAGGTACGCCAGCAGCACCGTCCGGTCCAACTGCGCACCGCCGTACGCGGTGTAGGCCCGCACGAGGTACGGCGCGCCCGGCACCACCACCGCCGTCAGCACCAGCAGGGTGACCACCAGCACCGTCACCAGCCGGTCGACGTGCGCCGCCCCGCCGTCCGCCGACTCCTTGGCGGCACGCACCAGGTGGGGCACCAGCGCGGTGTTCAGGGCGCCGCCGATCAGCAGCACGAACAGCAGGTTGGGCACCGTGTTGGCCACGTTGTACCCGTCCGCGAGCAGCCCCGAGCCGAGGACCGCCACCAGCAGCGCCGAGCGGACGAAGCCGGTGGCCCGGGAGACCACCGTCCCGGCCGCCATCACCAGGCTGGGCGGCGGCGTGCGGCGCGGCCGCCGGTGGCGGGCGGGCCGCGGCGGACCGGGCAGCGGAGGGCGGGGCAACGGAGGACCCTCCAGTACGGTCATCCGCCGGCACCTCCCGTGTCAGGCACCGACTCGAACTGATCGGCGGAAACGGCGAGAGCATGCACCCGCGCCCCTGAAGCGGGGCTGAGAAAGCTGAAGACGGCTTAAGGAACGGATCCGGCGCCGGTGGCATCCTGATCCGCATGGAGATTCTGGTGGTGGAGGACGACGCCCAGGTCGCGGCGGCCGTACGGCGCGGCCTGGAGGTCGAGGGCTATACCGTCGACCTCGCCCCGGACGGCCTCACCGGCCTGCGGCTGGCCCAGCGGCACGCCTACCGGGCGATCGTGCTCGACATCATGCTGCCCGGCCTGAACGGCTACAAGGTGTGCGAGGCACTGCGCGCCGACGGCGTCACCACCCCGATCCTGATGCTGACCGCCAAGGACGGCGAGTACGACGAGGCCGAGGGCCTGGACACCGGCGCCGACGACTACCTCACCAAGCCGTTCTCCTACCTGGTCTTCCTGGCCCGGCTGCGCGCGCTGATCCGCCGCAGCCAGACGCCGGGCCCGCTGCTGCGGGTCGGCGACCTGTGGCTGGACCCGGCGGGCCGCCGCTGCGGCCGGGGCGGCGCCGAGATCACCCTCACCGAGCGGGAGTTCGCCGTCCTGCGCTGCCTGGCCGAGCACCCCGGCGAGGTGCTGTCCAAGCGCCGGATCGTCGACGAGGTGTGGGACATCGCCTTCGACGGCGAGGAGTCCATCGTCGAGGTGTACGTCAGCATGCTGCGCCGCAAGGTGGACGCGCCGTTCGGCGTCCGTTCGATCACCACCGTGCGCGGCGTCGGCTACCGGCTGGAGGCCTGACCGGTGCCCGGCAGGCTCTCCACCCGGCTGCGCACCTCGCTGGCGGCCGGCCTGGCCGCGCTGCTGCTGCTCGGCGTCGGCGCCTGGTGGCTGCGCGGCCACATGTACGACGCCCAGCTGGAGGCGGCCGAGGCGGACGCCCAGGCCCAGGCCCGCGAGATCAGCAGCGGCTACAAGCACGGCCAGCAGCTCGCGGACTACGGGCGGCTGCCGTACCTCGTCCTGGACAGCGACGGCCGGGTGCTGACCATGGGCGGCCCGCTGACCACCCAGCACCTGGCCGGGGACCCGCCCGCCGCCGTACCGAAACTCGCGCCGGACGACTGGCAGTCGGTCCAGCGGGTCGCCATCGGCCCGGCCGGGGAGGCCGCCGCCAACCGCTACTCGGGGCGCACCTTCACCGCGCTGGGCAGCTGGAGCCCGCTGCTGCGGCAGAACGACGAGAACGGCCAGCCGGTCAAGCCGGTGGTCGGCCCGTTCACGGTGTACGTGCTGGCCACCCCGTTCGCCGCCGAGGCCTCGCTGCACACCATCGACCCGGTGCTGCAGGTGGGCGTGCCGGCCGCCGCGCTGCTGGTCGCGCTGACGGCCTGGGCGGCGACCAGCCGGGCGCTGCGCCCGGTGGAGGCGATCCGCGCCGAACTGGCCGAGATCGGCGAGCACCGGCTGGACCGCCGCGTCCCGGTGCCGCCCGCCGGCGACGAGCTCACCCGGATGGCCCGGACCACCAACGCCACCCTGGACCGGCTGGAGCGCTCGGCCGTGCAGCAGCAGCGCTTCGTCGCGGATGCCTCGCACGAGCTGCGCAGCCCGATCGCCGCGCTGCGCACCAATCTGGAGGTGTCGCTGGCGCACCCCGACCGCACCGACTGGCCGGCCACCACCCGGGAGGCGCTCACCTCGGTCGAGCGGCTCCAGCAGCTCACCGAGGACCTGCTGTTCCTGGCCCGGGGCGCGCACCCGGCGACGGCCGGCCGGCTCACCACCGTCGACCTGTCCGCCGTGCTGCGCGAGCTCGCCGACCAGTACCGCCCCGGCCTCGGCGCCCGGCTCGTCCTGCGGGTGGACGCGCCCGAGGCGGTGCCGGTGCGCGGCAGCCGCATCCGGCTGCACCGGCTGGTGCGCAACCTGCTGGACAACGCCCGGCGGCACGCGTCCGCCGAGGTGGTGCTGTCCGCGCGGCGGACCGCGCACGGCTGCGTCCTGGAGGTCCGGGACGACGGCCCGGGCGTGCCGCCGGAGGACCGCGAGCGGATCTTCGAGCCGTTCACCCGGCTCGACGAGGCCCGCAGCCGGGACTCCGGCGGCAGCGGCCTGGGCCTGGCCATCGCCGCGGACATCGCCACGCGGCACGGCGGCACCCTGCGGGTCGCCCACGCCCCGCGCGGCGCCCGCTTCGTCCTGGAGCTCCCCCCGGCCTGACGGCCTGCGCGGCAGCCCTAAAGAGGCTTCGACACGGGCGCCGGCGCCGCAGTGGGCGCCGTCCGCAGCGGCACCGAGGCCCGCAGCCGGAAGCCCCGCCCGCGCTCCCCCGGCCCGGTCTCCAGCCGCCCGCCGACCAGCGCCAGCCGCTCCTCCAGCCCGGACAGCCCGTTGCCCGGCTGGGACTTGCCCGGCCCGCGCCCGTTGTCGACGATCTCCAGGACGGCGTAGCGCTCGCCGCTCGCCTCCCAGCTCTCGTCCGCCGTGACCGTGCAGACGGTGGCGCCCTCGCCGTGCCGGACGACGTTGGTCACGGCCTCGCGCAGCGCCCAGGCCAGCGCGCCCGTCTCCTCCTCGGCCAGCGACGGCCAGGCGTCCACCAGCTCCGGCGCGGCCTCCAGCCGGACCTGCGCGGCGGCCAGCGCGGTACGGGCGGCGGCCAGTTCGACCGGCAGGGTCGGCCGGCGGAAGCCGGTCACCGCCTCCCGGACGTCGATCAGCGACTGCCGGGCGACCTGCTCGATGTCGGCGACCTGCGCCCGCGCCGCCTCGTCCTTGCCCGCGTCCATGAACCGCCCGGCCAGCTCGCTCTTCAGGGTGATCAGCGACAGCGAGTGCCCGAGCAGGTCGTGCAGGTCGCGGGCCATCCGCAGCCGCTCCTCGGAGGCGGCCAGGTGCGCGACGGCGGCCCGGGCCTCGCGCAGCTCCTTCATGGTGGCGACCAGCCGCTGCAGCCCGGTCATCGCGACGCCGGAGAGGAAGGCGCTGAGCGCGAAGGTGGTGATGTTGTCGTTGCCCGCCCCGATCGCCGCCCCGACCACGGCGGTGAGCACGGCCATGGCGATCAGCACCCGCAGCGCGTACCGGGCCGGCGTGATGATGGCGACGCACACCGAGGCGTAGATGAACAGCGTCAGGAAGGCGGAGCCGAGGACGACCGAGGTGGCGACGGCCAGCGCGACCATCGTCGTGACGATCGCCAGGCAGGCCCGCGGCCGCATCCCGGCCTGCGAGCGGAAGATCACCAGCAGCACGTAGGCGCCCACGAACCCGGCCAGGCAGCACCAGCCGAGCACCGTCCCGGCCGTGGTGTGGGCGCCGCTCAGCAGGTCGCCGGCCGGGTAGGCCAGGTAGAGCATCCACAGCAGCATCCAGGCGACCTTGACCAGCAGCTGCCGCCTGGTCTCCACCGGGGAGCCGGGCACGTTCATGAAGGAGGCGCGCGCCGCTCCCGCCTCCGGCGGTTCGTCGGTGCGGTGGGTCCGGCGCGCGTCACTCATGCCGGTCATCATGCCTGGCGGGTGTCGCGGCGGTACAGCGCCGCCGCGGCGGCGGCGAACACCACGAGGAAGCCGGCCAGCCCGGCGACCGCGACGGTGTCCAGGGAGTGCCCGGGCCGGGTGAAGCCGGCCAGTTGGTTGTACAGGTACACCGGGTTGAACCGGGCGAACTTCTCCAGCGAGCCGCTCACCGGGAACCAGGTGCCGCCGAGCAGGGCCATCGCCATGTAGGTGATCATCACGATCGGCTGCACCGCGTCCGGCGCGGCCGCGTACCCGAGCGCCACCCCGAGCGCGGCAAAGACGAAGCTGCCCAGCCAGAGCGCGGCCGTCAGTCCGGCCCACTGCGGCACGGTCAGCGAGACCCCCTGGCTCGCGCCGACCGCGAAGACCACCAGGATCGCCGGCAGCGTGGTGACCGCGGTCGCCGCGATCTTGCCGACGGTGTACGCCCGGCCGGGCAGCGCGGTCAGCCGCAGCTGGCGCACCCAGCCGCTCTTGCGCTCCAGCGAGATCCGCTGCGCGCTGCCGGTCAGCACCGCGCCGACGGCGCCGAAGGTGGCCATCGAGACCATGAAGTAGGTCTTCACCGGCAGGCCGCCGGCCAGCTGGGTGGAGCCGTAGGCGTTGATGAAGAAGAAGTACATCAGCGCCGGGTAGGCGATGGTGAAGAGCAGGTAGCGCCGGTTGCGCAGGGTCCGCAGGATCTCCAGCTTGATCAGGGTGGTCATCGCACGCTCTCCTTGTCGGCGCTCGGCTCGTCGGTGCTCTGCTCGTCGGCGCGCCGGGCGCCGTCCTGGCGGTCCAGTTCGCCGGTGATGGTCAGGAAGGCCTGCTCCAGGCCCACGCCGGCCACCTCCAGCCCGCGCGGGTACAGCCCCGCCCGGTAGATCCCGGCCGCGGTGGCGTCGGCGTCCGCGGTCCGGATCCGCACCGTCCGCACCCCCGGGACCCGCGCGGTGACGTCCAGCGACTGCACGCCGGGCAGGGTGCGCAGCACGGACTCCTCGAACCCGCCGTCCGCGTCGTGGAGTTCGAAGGCGATCCGGCGGGCGCCGGCCCGTGCCTTGATCTCCGCCGAGCTGCCGTCGGCGATCAGCCGGCCGCGGTGCAGTACCAGGACGCGGTCGGCGATCGAGTCGGCCTCCTCCAGGTAGTGGGTGGCGAACAGCACCGTGCGCCCGGCGTCGGCCTGGGCGCGCATGCTCGCCCAGAACGACTGCCGCACGCTGACGTCCATGCCGGTGGTGGGCTCGTCCAGCACGATCAGGTCGTTGTCGCCCGCGATGGCCAGGGCGAAGCGGACCCGCTGCTCCTGGCCGCCGGACAGCTTGTCGACCCGGCGCTCCGCGAACTCGGTGATCCCGGCGTCGGTCAGCACCTCCGTGACCGACCGGCCGCGCGGGTGCACGTCGCAGGCGAGCTGCACCAGCTCGCGCACCTTGACGTCGGACATCAGCCCGCCGCTCTGCAGCATCGCGCCGACCCGGCCGTCCTCGATCGCCGCCCGCGGGGCGCCGCCGAACAGGGTCACGCTGCCCCGGTCGGGCTCGCGCAGGCCGAGCAGCAGGTCCAGGCTGGTGGACTTCCCGGCGCCGTTCGGCCCGAGCAGGGCGACGGTCTCGCCCGGTCGGAGCACGAGGTCCAGTCCGTCCACGGCGCGCACCCGCCCGTAGCTCTTGCCCACGCCGCGGAAGGCGGCCACCTCGGTAACCATTGCCCGGCTCCTCTTCCCTGAGGGTGTCACGCTCGTGGTGTCACGACCGGTGCTGTTCGCACCACCTCAGAGTCCCGCGCGGGCGGGTGGCGGCGGCAGTGTCCGCCGTCGTGCCTTCGGCATGACGGATGTCATGCCGGCGGCCGGTACCCCCGTCAGGGGCACCGGCCGCCGAAAGCGCTGGTCAGACGGGTGTCACACGCCCAGCGAGCGCTTCACGAAGTCGACCTGGAGCAGCAGCAGGTTCTCCGCGACCTCCTCCTGCGGGGTCATGTGGGTGACGCCGGACAGCGGCAGCACGGTGTGCGGACGCCCGGCGGCGAGCAGCGCCGAGGACAGCCGCAGGGTGTGCGCGGCCACCACGTTGTCGTCCGCCAGCCCGTGGATGATCATCAGCGGGCGCTCCAGCCCGGCCGCGTACCCGCTCAGCGAGTTGGCGGCGTACACCTCGGGCCGCTCGGCCGGGTCGCCCAGGTAGCGCTCGGTGTAGTGGGTGTCGTACAGCTCCCAGTCGGTCACCGGCGCCCCGGCCACCGCCGCGTGGAAGACGTCCGGGCGGCGCAGCACGGCGAGCGCGGAGAGGTAGCCGCCGTACGACCAGCCGCGGACGGCGACCCGGTCGAGGTCCAGCGGGAACTCCTCGGCGAGCGCCCGCAGCGCCTCCACCTGGTCGTCCAGGGTGGCCCCGGCGAAGTCGAAGGCGATCGACTTCTCCCAGGCCGGCCCGCGCCCGGGGGTGCCGCGCCCGTCGGCGACCACCACCGCGAAGCCCTGGTCGGCGAACCACTGCGAGTTGAGGTGCGGGTTGTGCGCCTGGAGGACGCGCTGGCCGTGCGGGCCGCCGTACGGGTCCATCAGGACGGGCAGCAGGCCGTCCCGCTCGCGGTCGTAGCCGGTGGGCAGGAAGACGGCGGACGGGATGCGGCGCTCGCCGGCGAAGCGGAAGACCGGGCGGGCGGTGATGGCCGGGGTCTCGGCGTACGAGGCGATGGTGGCGACGTCGTCGACCGCCAGGCCCTCCGGCAGGTCCCGGGCGACGGTGACCAGGGTGCCGGGCAGGTCGGGCTCGGCGGTGGCCCGGACGGTGATCCCGCCGCCGTGCACCGCGCTGGTGACGGAGGTGAACGGCCGGCCGTTGGCGGACTCCCAGCCCAGCCGCGTGCCGTCGTGGCTGATCCGGCCGACGCCGATCCAGCCCGGCTCGGGGTCGGTCTCCTCGGCGCCGCCGGCGGCGCTGAAGAACACCTCCCGCTCGGTGACCGCGACGACCGAGCGGACGTGCAGGTCGGCCCCGGTCACGGCGCGGTCGCCGATCACCAGCGCCCGCACTCCCCCCTCGTCGGAGATCCGGACCAGCTTGCCGTCCGGGGTCCAGGCCGGTGCGCCCTGGAACAGCTCCAGCCAGGCGCCGTCCTTCTCCTCGTGCAGCACCTCGGTGGCGCCGGTGGCCGTGTCCAGGCCGAGGATCCGCTGGCCGCGCTGGTCGCGGGTCTGGACCAGGAGCAGCGGCACACCGCCCTTCGACCAGTGCACCCGGCCCAGGTACGGGTAGGCCTCACGGTCCCAGACCACCTCGGTGCGCCCGCCGTACAGGTCGAGCAGCCAGAGCCCGACCTCCGCGTTGGCGCCGCCGGCCGCCGGGTAGGCGACCTCGGCGGGCTCGCGGTCCGGGTTCGCCGGGTCGGCGATCCACCAGCGGCGCACCGGGCTGTCGTCGGCGCGCTCGACCAGCAGCCGGTCGCTGTCCGGGGACCACCAGAAGCCGCGGTCGCGGTCCATCTCCTCCTGGGCGATGAACTCGGCCTGGCCCCAGGTGACGTTCGGGCCGTCCGGCTCGGCGAGCACCCGGTCGCCGCCGCCGTCGGTGCGGGTCAGCCGCAGCTCGCCGGCGGCGTTGGCGTACGCGACGTGGGCGCCGTCCGGGGCCGGGCGCGGGTCCAACAGCGGGCCCTCGGCGGGCAGTTCGGCGGTGGCGCCGGTGCCGAGGTCGGCGGTGAACAGCCGGCCGGAGAGGGCGAAGGCGGCCAGCGCGCCGGACGCGTCCAGGGCGTAGCCGACGATTCCGGCCGAGCCCTCGCGACTGCGCTCGCGGCGGGCCTTCTCGGCCGGCGACAGGTCCTCCCCGCCGCCGCCGAGCAGCGCGGCCGGGTCGGCGGCGACCCGCTCCTCGCCGGTGGCGGTGTCGAGGGTCCAGAGCAGGTTGGCCCGGTCGCGGCCCGAGCCGGAGCGCAGGAAGACGACCCGCGAGCCGTCGGGCGCGACGGAGAAGGAGCGGGGCGCGCCGACGGTGTAGCGCAGGGTCCGCGCGTACTGCCGTGGGAAGGTGTCGGCAGGGGTGTGGGAGGTCATGGCACCAGACCTTATGACGCCGGACCACCACCCCCGGGCGTGCACTGATCACTCGTTCGGAGCATCGTCGGCAAGTACGCCCCAAAGGGGTCCAAACCGCCTCCGACCGGCCCATGCGCCCCTCGGATGCCACGATGCCCCGGCGCGCGTGGCCTCACCGAGGGTAATGCCACCCTTACCCATCGGGTATGACTTGTCGCGCGAGCGGCCGTCCGGCCCCGTCCCGGACCGCGGTCGCCCGCAGCCCCCAGTCCCGCACCGTCCCTCGCCGCCTCCCCGGAGGCGGCGTGCCCGAGAAGGGGTGTGAGCCGACATGGCCATGAACATCTCCGCCGCCGTGCTGATGCTGGTCATCGTGGTGATCCTGATCCGCCGGTCCGGCCTGAAGCTGGCGCACGCGATCGTCTGCGCGCTGCTCGGCTTCTACCTGGCCTCCAGCTCGATCGCCCCGTCGATCAGCCAGGTCACCAGCAACCTCGCCGGAATGATCAACGGCCTGAGGCTCTGACCCCCACCGGCCGGTGGTTAGGCTTCCTCCCATGACCGCGACTACCGGCCGCCGCCTCCTCCTGGTCCACGCGCACCCCGACGACGAGTCGATCGGCAACGGGGCCACCATGGCCCGGTACGCCGCCGAGGGCGCCCGGGTCACGCTGGTGACCTGCACCCTCGGCGAGGGCGGCGAGGTGATCCCCCCGGAGCTGGCCCACCTGACGGCCGATCGGGACGACACCCTCGGCGCGTACCGGATCGGCGAGCTGACCGAGGCGATGAGCGCCCTCGGCGTGTCCGACTTCCGCTTCCTCGGCGGCCCGGGGCGCTACCGCGACTCCGGGATGATGGGCGTGCCCGAGAACGACGTGCCCGGCTGCTTCTGGCAGGCGGACGTCGACGAGGCGGCCGGCCACCTGGTCGCGGTGGTCCGCGAGGTGCGCCCGCAGGTGCTGGTCACGTACGACCCGGACGGCGGCTACGGGCACCCGGACCACATCCAGGCGCACCGGGTCGCGATGCGCGCGTACGAGCTGGCCGCCGACCCGGCGCACCGGCCGGAGCTGGGCCCGGCCTGGCGGATCGCCAAGGTGTACTGGAACCGGATGCCCCGCTCGGTGATCGAGGCCGGGCTCGCCGAGGCCGCCGCCAAGGCGTCCTTCCCGGGTGTCGCGCAGCCCGCCGACGTCCCCGGCGTGGTCGACGACGAGGTGGTCACCACTGTGCTGGACGGCGCCGCGCAGGCGGGGCGCAAGACCGCCGCGATGACCGCCCACGCCACCCAGATCACCGTGGACGGCGCCTTCTTCGCGCTCTCCAACGACCTGGCCCAGCCGCTGTTCACCACCGAGTACTACCAGTTGGTGCGCGGCCAGGCCGGGCCGGGCGAGCCGGAGGACGACCTGTTCGCCGGCCTCGCGCCCGACGCCGCGCCCGCCGAGGAGGGCACCCGATGAGCAAGCCCGCCGCCCGGCCGACCCGCCGCCCGCTCGCCGCCGCCGTGCTCGGCACCCGCGAGGAGCGGCTGGCCGAGCCCCAGCCCCCGCGCGCCGCCCGGATCGCCGCCTACGCCCTGTTCTTCCTGCTGGGCGTCGCGGTGTCGGTCTGCGGATCCTTTGTGCAGGCCCTGTGGCCGCCGGTGGGGGTCCTGTTGGCGCTCGCCGCGACCGCGGCCACCTTCTACGCCGGCCTGCGGGTCACCGGCACCCGGCTCGGCGCGGGCGCGCCCGCGGCCGGCTGGTTCCTGGCGATGCTGCTGCTGATGGTGCCCCGGCCCGAGGGCGACAACGTGCTGTGGTCCAACGCCACCTCGCTGGCCTGGCTGTTCGCCGGCTCGGTGCTGGGCGTGATCTGCGCCACCCTGCCCACCCGCACCAGCTGGTTCCCCGGGGTGCCCGGCCCCCCGCGCTGACCCCGGTCGTGCACGGCGTACCGTACCGCGTACGACGCGCAGTCAGGAGCGTACGGCCTTACTCTCATACCGGAGGAACCGGACGTATCAGGATCTGTCCGAAGCCGTTCGCCGCTCTGTTCTTCCCAGTATGGTGGTCCCGCAGAACGCCGTACCCGACCGCCGCCCGCCCCCGTCAAGGCCCGGCGACCACGAACCGCGGTCGCGCCGCACGGCCCGCCCGCGAACCCGGAGCAGAGCAGCATTGAGCAGCCGCGAATCTGACAACGCCCACCCGACGCCCCGGCGCACGGGTCCGGACGCCTACCCGTCGGGCACCCCGCCCTACGGCACACCGGGGCTCCCCGGCGGCGACCGGGCGGACGCCGGACCGGGCGCCGCGTCGGGCGGCGAGGACGACGGTCCGAAGACCGAGACCACCCTGACCACCCGGGTCCGGATCAACATCCCCGGCTCGCGTCCGATCCCGCCGGTCGTCGTCCGCAGCGCCGTCAAGAACGAGGACGGCCCCGGCGATGACGCCCCGGCGGCGGCCGCCGCCGAACCGGGCGGCCCGCGGCACCGGTCCGCGCCGACCTCGCCCGTCCTCGGTGTGATGGAGGACGGCGGCCGCCAGGCCGCCCCGCCGAACCTGCCGCCGGAGTGGCAGATCCCGCCGATCCCGCCGGCCACCTCCGAGTCGGAGTCCACCGGCGCCTGGTTCCGGCCGCGTCAGAAGAAGGCCCCGGTCGCCGAGCCCGCCCCGGCCGCCGTGCCCGCGGCCGTGCCGGCCGGTGCCGCCGGAGCGGCGGAGGCCCTGGCCGTGCCGGGCGCCGTCGCCGAGCCGCGCCCGCAGGGTGCCCACCCGGCCGCGGGCCAGGCCGCCCGCGCCAACGGCGCCCCGAACGGCCGCCCGGTGCCCGCCCAGGGCAAGCAGCCGCGCCCGGCCGCGCCCGCCGCGCCGTTCCAGGCCGAGGCCCCGGTGGAGGAGCCCGGCGTGTACGAGGCCGCCGCCCCCTTCACGCCGGTCGCCGATCCCTTCGCCCCAGTCGCCGACCCGTTCGCGCCGACCGCCGACCCGTTCGTCGCACCGGTCGCCGACCCGTTCGGCACCTCCGTCCCCGACGCCGGCCAGCAGGGCGGCCTCCCCCGGCGGGGCGGCGGCCAGCGGAACCGTCAGCAGCCGAGCGGGCAGCAGCTCGACGACCGGGCGGGCGGCCCGCGCCAGTCCGGTCCGCGCAACGACTTCCAGGCGAACGGCCACCCGGCCCCCGCACCGCACCCGCAGGCCGGACCGGCCGGCGAGCCGGGCCCGGAGGACACCTCGGTCGACGGCTTCGCGCCGATCCGCGACAACACCCCGCCGCCCGCCGCGATACCCGGCCTGCCCCGGAACGGCGCCCCGCACGGCGCCGACGGCCGTCCGCAGCCGGGCCTGTTCGCCTCGGCACCGACCGGCACCGACCCGTTCGCGGCCCAGCGCCCGACCGCTCCCGGCCAGGACGCCCCCGCCACCCCGGCGGGCCCCGGCGCCCTCTTCCCGGGCGCTCCCGGCGGCGCCCCGCAGCCCGGCGACCCGGAGGCCACCGCGGTCACCCCGCTGCCGGCCCCGGCCCCCGGCCCCCGGCCCGAGGCCGCCACGGACACCAAGGGCGGCAAGGGCAAGGGCGGCAAGGGTGGAAAGGGCAGCAAGGACGCCAAGGGCGACAAGGCCGCCCCCGCGCCGGCCCCCGCCAAGGCGAAGGCCGAGCCCGCCGCCCCCGCCAAGGCCAAGCGCGGCGGAGCCGGCAAGAAGCTGGTCAAGCTGGGCGTCTACGGCGGCGTCGCGGTGCTGTTCCTCGGCGCGGCCGCGTACGGCACCGGCCTGATGCTCAACCAGTCCGACGTCCCCAAGGGCACCGTGGTGCTCGGCGCCGAGATCGGCGGCAGCAGCCGCGACCAGGCGATCCACCAGCTGGACGAGTCGGTCGGCAAGGCCGGCCAGCAGCCGCTCAAGCTGAAGATCGGCGACCAGGCCGTGGACCTCGACCCGGCGGTCGCCGGGCTGAGCTTCGACACCACCGCCACCGTGGACGGCCTGGCCCAGCACAGCTACAACCCGGTCGACGTCATCAAGTCGCTCCAGGGCGGCACCAAGGCCGTCGCCCCGGAGGTCAAGGTCGACAAGGCCAAGCTCCGGGCCGCCCTGGACACCC
Source organism: Kitasatospora sp. NPDC056800 (assembly GCF_042789775.1). Taxonomy (NCBI): domain Bacteria; kingdom Bacillati; phylum Actinomycetota; class Actinomycetes; order Kitasatosporales; family Streptomycetaceae; genus Kitasatospora; species Kitasatospora sp. NPDC056800. The sequence goes on from NZ_JBHUAL010000073.1 coordinate 19,855, forward strand.
TCGCGGCCGGCTCCGGCCAGGGCCTCCAGGAGGGCTACATCAAGTTCGGCGACGTCAACGGCGAGCCGATCGTCGTGCCCGGCCGGGCCGGGCAGGCGGTGGAGTCGGCGAGCGCCCTGGAGGCGATCGAGCAGGCCTACCGCGACCGCGCCGACGGCAAGCCCGACCAGCCGATCGCCCTCGCCGTCACGGCCGCCCAGCCGAAGATCTCCACCCAGGCCCTCCAGGCCGCCGCCGACAGCCTCGGCAAGCAGATCGCCGCGGGCAAGGTGCACGTCGTGGCCGGCGCGAAGACCTGGGACTTCGGCCCCAAGACCGCGGCCAAGGCGCTCACGCTCGTCCCGGACGCCTCCGGCAAGATCGTGCCCAAGTGGGACCTCGACGCGCTCGCCGCCCAGCTGGGCACCGCGTTCGACAAGGTGAAGGTCAAGAAGAACGGCCAGGTCGCCGCGATCACCCCGCAGGACGTCGCGGACGGCATCACCTCGGTGTTCGACAAGACCGGCGACAAGGACCGCACCTTCAAGTTCGTGGTCTGACCCGTCCGCGGTCGGACACCCGCACGGTCGGGCGCGTCCGCCCCCGACGAACCCGCGCCTCACGAGGGGCGGGGGCCCCCCCCCGGCCCCCCCCCCCCACACCCCCCCCCCCGGCCCCCACAATTGTAGC
>NZ_JBHUAL010000073.1:20533-38105 GCF_042789775.1 Kitasatospora sp. NPDC056800
CGCACTTTAATTTTCGGTGTGTGACCCGTCCGGGTTGGTACCCCCCCCGGTGGGGGCGCGCCCGCCCCCCCCCAACCGGCGCCTCCCGGGGGGGGGCCCCCCCCCCGGGCCCGCCCCTCGACAACGCCCCCTCCCGGTCAGCAAGATGTGACGCCACACCATCCGCCACATCCACCCCGGGAGCACGCCGATGCACCGCCGCCTCCAGCGCCACGGGACGGCCCTGCTCGCCGGTCTCACCGCCCTCACGCTCTCGCTGGCGCTCTGCTCCTGCACCGCCGGCCAGGGCGGCGGCGACGCGCTGCCCTCCGGCACCACAGCGCCCAAGCTGACCGCGATCGACATCAACCCGCACGACCGGGCCCGACTGCGCCAGGGCGGCACCCTGAACCTGGCGATCGCCCAGTTCTCCCGCCAGTGGTCGCCGATCCACGCCGACGGCAGCGAGTCCTCGACCGTCATGGTCAGCAAGCCGCTGCTGCCGACCTTCTTCCGCTCGGACGCCGCCGGCACCCAGACGCCCAACCCCGCCTACCTGCAGGAGGCGCACGCGGAGCTCAGGGACGGCCGGCAGGTGGTCACCTGGACGCTCAACCCGAAGGCCCACTGGTCCGACGGCACCCCGATCACCTGGCGCGACATCGAGGCCAACTGGCGTGCCCTGAACGGGAAGGACCCGGCCTACAAGGCCTCCAGCAGCACCGGCTTCGAGCTGGTCTCGGCGGTCGAGCGCGGCAAGGACGACTACCAGGCCGTGATGACCTTCGACCGCCCGTTCTCCGAGTGGCAGTCGATGTTCAACAGCGCCGGCAACGCCCCGCTGCTGCCGGCCAGTAGGGTCTCCACCCCGGAGCTGTTCAACAGCTCCTACCTGGACGGGTTCCCGGTCAGCGCCGGCCCGTTCAAGGTCGAGCAGCTGGACCGCGCCACCCAGACCGTCACGCTGGTCGCCGACCCCTCCTGGTGGGGCGACAAGCCCGTGCTGGACCGGATCGTCTTCCACGCGATGCTGCCCGACGCGATGCCCGCCGCCTTCGCCCAGGGCCGGATCGACCTCGTCAACAACGGCCCGGACGTGGCCGGTTACCAGGTCATCAGGAACACCAAGGGCGCCGTGGTGCGCCGGGCCGGCGGCCCGGACTTCCGCCAGCTCACCCTGAACGCCCGCACCCCGGCGCTCAGCGACGCGACCGTGCGCCAGGCCGTCTTCCAGGCGATCAACCGGGACGTGGTGATCCGCGCCGACCTCAACGGCCTGGACTGGCCCGCCGTCCCGCTCAACAACCACCTGCTGGTCACCAACCAGAACGGCTACCGCGACAACTCCCTGGGCCTGGCCCGCTACGACCCCGCCGAGGCCGCCCGCAAGCTGGACGCGGCCGGCTGGAAGCTGGACGGCGACGTACGGAAGAAGGACGGCCGCGAGCTGAACCTGCGGATGGTCGTCCCGGCCGGCGTCACCCCGGCCCAGAGCGAGGCCGCCAACGCCACCGCCATGCTCAAGGACGTCGGCATCAAGGTGACCACGGTGACCGCCCCCGCCAACGAGTTCTTCGACCGGTACATCAACCGCGACGACTTCGACATCGCCGCCTACTCGCTGATCGGCACCCCCTTCCCGGCCAGCGGCAACCGCGCCAACTTCGTCCAGAGCGGCGGCACCAACCACGTCGGCGCGGGCAGCCCGGCGGTGGACGCCGCGCTCGACCGGGCCGCCGCCGCGGCCGACGCGGGCACCGCCTCCGAGGCGATCAACCAGGCCGACGGCGAGCTCTGGAAGGTGGCCGGCGTCCTGCCGCTCTACCAGCGCCCGCAGCTGTACGGGGCCCGCGCCGACCTCGCCAACATCGGCGCGCAGGGCCTGTCCGACATCGTCTGGGAGAACGTCGGCTTCGTGAAGTAGCGGGTGGACGGGCTCAGCCGTGCAGCGTCTCGCGCCAGTAGTGGCAGGCGCTGCGGCGGCCCGCCAGCTCCGTCCCGTACTCGCTGGTGACCGGTGTCAGCGCCGGGAGTTCGGTGCGGCAGCGGTCCTGCGCCCGGTCGCAGCGCGGGTTGAAGGCGCAGCCCTCCGGCAGGCTCAGCAGGCTCGGCGGCAGGCCCTTGATGGCGTGCAGGTTCTGGCCCTTCTGGTCGAGCCGGGGGATCGAGTCCAGCAGGCCCCGGGTGTACGGGTGCGCGGGCCGGGCGTACAACTCCCTGACGGGGGCGGTCTCCACGATCCGGCCCGCGTACATCACCGCGATCTTGTCCGCGACGTCGGCGACCACGCCCAGGTCGTGGGTGATCAGGATCAGGCCCATGTTGTACTCGGCCTGCAAGTCGGCCAGCAAGTCCATCACCTGGGCCTGCACCGTCACGTCCAGCGCCGTGGTCGGCTCGTCCGCGATGATCAGGTCCGGCTCCAGCGCCAGCGCCATCGCGATCATGATCCGCTGCCGCATCCCGCCGGAGAACTGGTGCGGGAAGTCCCCGACGCGCTGCCTGGCGGCCGGGATGCGCACCCGGTCCATCAGCTCGACGGCCTTCTCCTTCGCCTCCTTGCGGGACACCCCCCGGTGCGCCCGGAACATCTCGCCGAGCTGGTAGCCCACGCTGAGCACCGGGTTCAGCGCCGACAGCGCGTCCTGGAAGATCATCGCGATGTGCCCGCCCCGGATGGACCGCCGGGCGGCCGTGCCCATGGTCAGCAGGTCCTCGCCGCGGAACAGGATCCGCCCCGCGGTGATCCGCCCCGGCGGCATGTCCAGGATGCCCATGACCGCCTGCGCCGTCACCGACTTGCCCGAGCCGGACTCCCCCAGCACCGCCAGCGTCTCCCCCGCCGCGACGGAGTAGCTCACCCCGTTCACCGCCTTGGCGACCCCGTCCCGGGTGTGGAACTCCACGTGCAGGTCGTCGACCTCCAGCAGCGGCGTCCCGGGCTCCACGCTCCCCCGGCCACCGCCGATCACCTCCACCGCGTCCATCAGAGCCGCCCTCCTCAGCACCGCGGCACCCACCGCTGGGCGCAGAGCAACTATCAGGGAAGGGAGGGTACTTGGCGAGCCCGCGGCAGATCTCTTTTCCGTCACGGGAAAGGGCGCGCCCCCACCTGCGAGGACGCGCCCTGGTAAAGGGCCGGCGTCAGTCGGCCTCCCGCTCGACGCCCCGCTCCGCCGCGAAGTGACACGCCGAGTCGTGCCGCGCCGCGTCGCCCAGCCAGGACGGCGCGACCAGCAGCGGCTCCTCGACCTCGCACCGCTGCTGCGCCTTCCAGCAGCGGGTGCGGAAGCGGCAGCCGGACGGCGGGTTGGCCGGCGAGGGCACGTCGCCGGTGAGCACGATCCGGTCCCGCGTCTCCCGCGCCGTCGGGTCCGGCACCGGCACCGCCGAGAGCAGCGCCTGGGTGTACGGGTGGGTCGCGTGGTCGTAGATCTCCGCGTCGCTGCCGATCTCGACCATCTTCCCCAGGTACATCACCCCGACCCGGTCGGAGATGTGCCGGACGATCGAGAGGTCGTGCGCGATGAACATGTACGACAGGTTGAAGTCGCCCTGCAGCTGCTCCAGCAGGTTGATCACCTGCGCCTGCACCGAGACGTCCAGCGCGGAGACCGGCTCGTCGCAGATGATGACCTCCGGCTTGAGCGCCAACCCCCGGGCGATGCCGATGCGTTGGCGCTGCCCGCCGGAGAACTGGTGCGGGTAGCGGTTGATGTACTCGGGATTGAGCCCGACCACGTCCAGCAGGTCCTGGACGGCCTTGCGGCGGTCCCCCTTGGGCGCCACCTCGGGGTGGATCTCGAACGGTTCGCCGATGATGTCGCCGACCGTCATGCGCGGGTTGAGCGAGGTGTACGGGTCCTGGAACACCATCTGGATGTTCCGCCGGACGGCCTTCAGCCCCGCCCCGGAGAGCCGGGAGATCTCCTCCCCCTTGTAGCGGACCGATCCCGAGGTGGCCGGCTCCAGGTTCATCAGCACCTTGGCCAGCGTGGACTTCCCGCAGCCGGACTCGCCGACGATCCCGAGCGTCTCACCGTGCATCAGGTCGAAGGTGACCCCGTCGACCGCCTTCACCGCCCCGACCTGCCGCCGGAGGATGATGCCCTTGGTGAGCGGGAAGTGCTTGACCAGGTCCCGGACTTCGAGGATCGGCTCGCCGCGCGGCACCTCCCGCGCGAGGGCGACCTCCTCCGGCACCACCGCGCCCAGTGCGCTGGACCCGTTAACGGTCATGGAGGGTCTCCTTCCAGAAGAAGCAGGCGCTGCCGCGCCCCTCCAACGGCGTCCCGTCCTCCTCGGCGACCGGGAACAGCTCCGGCACCTCGGCCCGGCAGACGTCCTGGGCGCGCGGGCAGCGCGGGTTGAAGGCGCAGCCCGGGGGGATGCGCAGCAGGTTGGGCGGCAGGCCCTTGATCGCGTAGAGCTCCTGGCCCTTCTGGTCGAGCCGGGGGATCGAGTCCAGCAGGCCCCGGGTGTACGGGTGCGCGGGCCGGGCGTACAGCTCGTGCACCGGGGCGGTCTCCACGATCCGGCCCGCGTACATCACCGCGATCTTGTCCGCGACGTCCGCCACCACGCCGAGGTCGTGGGTGATCAGGATCAGCCCCATGTTGTACTCGGCCTGCAGCTCGGCCAGCAGGTCCATCACCTGCGCCTGCACCGTCACGTCCAACGCCGTGGTCGGCTCGTCCGCGATGATCAGGTCCGGCTCCAGTGCCAGCGCCATCGCGATCATGATCCGCTGCCGCATGCCCCCGGAGAACTGGTGCGGATAGTCGTTCACCCGCTCCTTGGCGGCCGGGATGCGCACCCGGTCCATCAGCTCGACGGCCTTGTCCCGCGCCTCCTTGCGGGACACCCCCCGGTGCGCCCGGAACATCTCGCCGAGCTGGTAGCCCACGCTGAGCACCGGGTTCAGCGCCGACAGCGCGTCCTGGAAGATCATCGCGATCTTCTGACCGCGGATTCTGCGCCGCTCCTCCTTGCCCATCCTGAGCATGTCCTGGCCCCGGTAGAGGATCTCGCCGCGCGGGATCCGGGCCGGCGGCATGTCCAGGATGCCCATGACCGCCTGCGCCGTCACCGACTTGCCCGAGCCGGACTCCCCCAGCACCGCCAGCGTCTCCCCCGCCGCGACGGAGTAGCTCACCCCGTTCACCGCCTTGGCGACCCCGTCCCGGGTGGCGAACTCGACGTGCAGGTCCCGGACGTCGAGCAGCGGCCCCTGGTACGGCGCCTTCCGCTCGTGCCTGGTGGTGTCCACCGCTGTACTCACGATGCGCTCCCCTCGCTCAGCGAAGCTTCGGATCGAGGGCGTCGCGCACCGCGTCGCCCAGCATGATGAAGGCCAGCACGGTGATCGAGAGCGCCGCGGCCGGGAAGAACAGCACGTACGGCGCCGTCCGGATCACCTTCTGGGCGGAGGAGATGTCGATGCCCCAGGAGATGGTCGGGTCCTGCAGACCGATGCCGAGGAAGCTCAGCGTCGCCTCGGTGGCGATGTAACCGCCGAGCGCGATCGTCGCCACCACGATCACCGGGGCGATCGCGTTCGGCAGGATGTGCCGGAACATCAGCCGGCCCGTCCCGGCGCCGAGCGCCCGGCCGGCCACCACGTAGTCGGCCTGCTTGACGGTCAGCACCGCCCCGCGCATCACGCGGGCGATCTGGGTCCAGCCGAGCACGCCCAGCGCGATGACCACGCTCCACACCGTGCGGGTGGCGAAGGCGTTCAGCAGCACCAGCGCGCCGAGCAGCAGCGGGATGCCGAAGAAGATGTCGGTGATCCGGGAGAGCAGCGCGTCGACCCAGCCGCCGAAGAAGCCGGCCACCATCCCGGTCAGCCCGCCGAGCAGGGTGACGGCGGCGGTCACGAAGATGCCGACGGTGATCGAGGCGCGGGCGCCGTACACCACCCGGGCGTAGATGGACCGGCCCTGGGCGTCGTACCCGAACCAACCGGCCCCGAAGACGTCGCCCCAGTTCGGCCGCCTGAGGTAGTCGTTCACCAGGTCGGCCTTGCGCGGGTCCGCGGAGGTGAACGCCCAGGGGAAGATCGCCATCACCACCAGCAGCACGATCAGCACCGCCGAGATCAGGAAGATCGGCCGCCGGCGCAGGTCCCGCCAGGCGTCGGCCCACAGGCTGCGGGCCTCCTCCCGCTTCACCACGTCCGGTTCGACTAACGTCTCCTGCTCGACCGCCATGCCCTGCTCGCCCGCGTAGTCGAGGCGCGAGACCCCGGGCTTGGGGTGCGGCTCGTACGAGTCCTCGTCGTGGATGTCAGGCATAGCGGATCCTCGGGTCCAGGACCGCGTAGAGCAGGTCGACGAGCAGGCTGGCGACCAGGTAGATGATCACCAGGACGGTCACGATGCCGACCACGGTGGGGCCCTCCTTCTGGTTGACCGCCCGGTACAGGACGTTGCCGATGCCCTGCACGTTGAAGACGCCCTCGGTGACGATCGCCCCGCCCATCAGCGCGCCGAGGTCGGTGCCGAGGAAGGTGATCACCGGGATCAGCGAGTTGCGCAGCAGGTGGCGGGAGATGATGGTGCGCCGGGGCAGGCCCTTGGCGACCGCGGTGCGCATGTAGTCGGCCCGCAGGTTCTCCCCGATCGACGTCCGGGTGAGCCGGGCCACGTACGCGAGCGAGAGCGAGCCCAGGACGACGGCCGGCAGCACCAGTTGGGTCAGGTCGTAGCTGTCCTGCACCGTCGGGGTGACCCAGCCCAGGTTGGTGGCGAACACCGTCTGGGCGATGTAGGCCAGCACGAAGACCGGGATCGAGATCACCACCAGGGTGAAGACCAGCACCAGGGTGTCCGCGACGCTGCCGCGCCGCAGGCCGGAGACCAGGCCGAGGGCCAGGCCCGCGATCATCTCGAAGACGAAGGCCATCAGGGCGAGCCGGATGGTGACCGGGAAGGCGTCCGCCATGATGTCGGTGACCGGACGGCCGGTGAAGCTGGTGCCGAAGTCCCCCTGGAAGAGGTTCCCCATGTAGTGCAGGTACTGCTTCCAGAGCGGCTGGTCCAGGTAGTACGTGTGCTTGATGCTGGCGACCACGGCCGGGTCGGCGGCCTTCTCCCCGAACAGCGCCGCCACCGGGTCGCCGGGCAGCGTGTAGACCATCAGGAAGATCAGCAGCGTGGTGCCGAAGAACACCGGGATCATCTGCAGCACCCGACGCAGCACGTAACTGCCCATCCGAGCCTCCTTCCTAGGTGTCCGACTGGGTGCCCGGCCGACCGGACCGGTCGGCCGAGAGACCGCGCCCCGCCCTCCGTGCGGGGAGGGCGGGGCCGGCGCGAGGGCTCGGGGCTCAGCCCTTGACCTCGACCTGGGTCCAGGCCGGGTTGCCGAAGGAGTCGAACTTCACGTTCTGCACCTTGGTCGAGTAGCCCGAGTTGGTGCGGTAGTACCAGAGCGGGATGGCGGGCATCCCGCTCGGCAGCACGGCCTCGGCCTGCTGGTAGCCGGTCACCGTGTCGGCGACGCTGGCGGCCTCGTCGGCCCTGGTGGCCGCGTCGTCGAACTGCGGGTTGCTGTAGCCGAAGTCGTTGGACGCGGCACCGGTGCGGTAGACGTCGGCCAGGAAGTTGGCGTTCAGCGGGTAGTCCTGCACCCAGCCGGTGCGGAAGGCGCCGTTGAGGGTGTGCCCGGTGATCGCGGCCCGCGCGGTCTTGAAGTCGGGCTTCGGGTCGCCCAGGCAGTCGACCCCGGTGTTCTGCCGGATCGAGTTGCAGACCGCGTCGACCCACTCCTTGTGGCCGCCGTCCGCGTTGTAGGTGATCAGCAGCTTGTTGCCGGGGACGCCGCCGCCCTCCTGGATCAGCTGCTTGGCCTTGGCCGCGTCGAACGTGCAGAACTCGCCGCAGGCGCCGTCCTTGTAGCCCTCGACGCCCTCGGCCACCCAGGCGGTGGCGGGCTTGCGGGAGCCCTGGAGCACCGTCTTGGTGATGGTGGCACGGTCGATCGCCATCGACAGGCCCTGGCGCACCTTCGCCTTGTCCGGCGACGCCCAGTCGGCCTGGTAGAGCGTGAAGCCGATGTTCTGGATGGCGCCCTGCGGCGCGTCCACCGCCCGGTCCCCGAGGTCGCTCTTGTAGGTGGCCAGCGCGGACGGCGGCACCTGGTCCATCACGTCCAGGTTGTTGGACTGGAGGTCCGCGTAGGCGGCCTCGGACGTGGTGTACATCTTGAAGACGATGCCGCCGTTCTTCGGCTTGTCCACGCCCTGGTAGTCCGGGAAGGACTTGGTCACCACGTTGTTGTTGTGCGACCAGCTGACGAACTGGTACGGGCCGTTGCCCACCGGCTTCTGCCCGTACCCGGCCGGGTCCTTGAAGAAGCCCTCGGGCAGCGGGGAGAAGGCGATGTAGCCGAGCTTGTACTCGAAGTACGAGACCTTGTGGCTCAGCTTGACGGTGAAGTGCAGCTCGTCGGTGACGGTCAGCCCGGACATCTTGTCCGCGGTGGGCTGGCCGGAGGTCGGGTGGACGTCCTGGTAGCCCTCGATGTCGGAGAACCAGGAGCTGTTGATCTGGTTGTTGGCCGGGCTGGCGCCCCAGTTCCAGGCGTCGACGAAGTTCTGGGCGTGCACCGGGGTGCCGTCGTGGAACTTCCAGCCGTCCTTCAGCGTGATGTCGAAGGTCTGCGAGTCACTGGTGTCGATCTTGTCGGCGACCTGCATCCGGATCTTGGCGTTGCTCGGGTCGTAGTCGACCAGCCCCTTGAAGAGGTTCTGGATGATGCGACCGCCGCCGACCTCGTTCGCGTTGGCCGGCTGCAACGGGTTCTGCGGCTCGTTGCTCTGGTAGCTGAAGGACTTGCCGGCGTCCGACGAACCGCTGCCCCCTCCGCCGCTACTGCTGCTGCAGCCGGTGGCCACCAGGGCCACGGAGGTCGCAACGGCGAGGACCCAACGAGCACGGGCGGCTACGGGCATGGAGGTCCCTCCTCAGGGTGTGTTTCGCATCACACCCCATGAGAAGCGCGCCCCGGCGACGGCGCGCGTCAGGTGCACCCGGACGGGTGCGGTGACCCCCTGCCGAGTTGACGCGGCGCCGGACGACGCGGCGTGGGACCGGCGGAACGCGGGAAGGGCCCGCGGCGCGAACGCCACGGGCCCTTCCTGCGACTACCGGGGGATCAGGCCGCGGCCTGCTCCCGGACCTCGGGGAAGTGGCAGGCCGACTCGTGGGCGGCCGCGCCCTCCAGCAGCGAGGGGACCGCGAGCAGCGGGACCTCCTCGGAGCACCGCTCCTCCGCCTTCCAGCAGCGGGTGCGGAAGCGGCAGCCGGACGGCGGGTTGGCCGGCGAGGGGATGTCCCCGGTGAGGATGATCCGCTCGCGGGACTCGCGCGCCGTCGGGTCCGGCACCGGCACCGCGGAGAGCAGCGCCTGGGTGTACGGGTGGGTGGCGTTCTCGTAGATCTCCTCGTCCGAGCCGATCTCGACCATCTTGCCCAGGTACATCACGCCGACGCGGTCGGAGATGTGCCGGACGATGGAGAGGTCGTGCGCGATGAACATGTAGGAGAGGCCGAACTCGCCCTGCAGCTGCTCCAGCAGGTTGATCACCTGCGCCTGGACGGACACGTCCAGCGCGGAGACCGGCTCGTCGCAGATGATGATCTCGGGCTTGAGCGCGAGGCCGCGGGCGATGCCGATGCGCTGGCGCTGGCCGCCGGAGAACTGGTGCGGGTACCGGTTGATGTACTCCGGGTTCAGACCCACGACGTCCAGCAGGTCCTGGACGGCCTTGCGGCGGTCGCCCTTGGGCGCCACCTCGGGGTGGATCTCGAACGGCTCGCCGATGATGTCGCCGACCGTCATGCGCGGGTTGAGCGAGGTGTAGGGGTCCTGGAACACCATCTGGATGTTCCGGCGGACGGCCTTCAGGGCGGCGCCCTGCAGGGTGGAGATGTCCTCGCCCTTGAACAGCACCTGGCCGGAGGTGGCCCGCTCCAGGTTCATCAGCACCTTGGCCAGCGTGGACTTGCCACAGCCGGACTCGCCGACGATCCCGAGCGTCTCGCCCTTCTTCAGCTCGAAGGAGATGCCGTCGACCGCCTTGACCGCGCCGACCTGCTTCTTGAAGAGGATGCCCTGGGTCAGCGGGTAGTGCTTGACCAGGTCCTTGACCTCCAGGATGTTCTCAGCCATGGAGGGTCTCCTTCCAGAGGTGGCACGCGCTGCGGCGGCCGGTGAGCTCCTTGCCGTCCTTGTCCGTGACGTGGTGCAGCGCCGGGATCTCGGTGCGGCACAGGTCGGTGGCGACGTCGCAGCGGGGGTTGAACGCGCAGCCGGTCGGAACCTTCAGCAGGTTCGGGGGCAGGCCCTTGATCGCGTACAGCTCCTGGCCCTTCTGGTCCAGGCGCGGGATGGAGCGGAGCAGGCCCTTGGTGTACGGGTGCGCGGGGTTCGCGTACAGCTCGTGCACCGGGGCGGTCTCCACGATCCGGCCCGCGTACATCACGGCGATCTTGTCCGCGACGTCGGCGACCACGCCGAGGTCGTGGGTGATCAGGATCAGGCCCATGTTGTACTCGGCCTGCAGCTCGGCGAGCAGGTCCATCACCTGGGCCTGGACGGTCACGTCCAGGGCGGTGGTGGGCTCGTCCGCGATGATCAGGTCGGGCTGGAGCGACAGCGCCATCGCGATCATGATGCGCTGGCGCATACCGCCGGAGAACTGGTGCGGGTAGTCATTCACCCGCTCCCGGGCGGCGGGGATGCGCACCCGGTCCATCAGCTCGATGGCCTTCTCCTTCGCCTCCTTGCGGGAGGCGCCTTGGTGCACGCGGAACATCTCGCCGAGCTGGTAGCCGACGGAGAGCACCGGGTTCAGCGCGGACAGCGCGTCCTGGAAGATCATCGCGATCTTCCGGCCGCGGATCCGGCGCCGCTCCTCGTTGCTCATCGTGAGCATGTCCTTGCCGCGGTACAGGATCTGGCCCTGGGTCACCTTGCCCGGGGGCATGTCCAGGATGCCCATGATGGTCTGCGCCGTCACGGACTTGCCGGAGCCGGACTCGCCGAGCACGGCGAGCGTCTCGCCGGCCGCGACGGAGTAGTTGACGCCGTTCACGGCCTTGGCGACACCGTCCCGGGTGTGGAACTCCACGTGGAGGTCCTTCACCTCGAGAAGAGGAGTGCCAACTTCGAGACGGTCGTTCTTCTGGTCGTTCTCGATCACGGTGGTCATCGGGGTCGTCACCTCTTCTCTCAGCGGAGCTTCGGGTCGAGGGCGTCGCGCACCGCGTCGCCGAGCATGATGAACGCGAGCACGGTAAGGCTCAGCATTCCGGCGGGGAAGAACAGGGCGAACGGAGCCGTACGGATCACCTTCTGGGCCGAGTTGATGTCGATGCCCCAGGAGATGGTCGGGTCCTGAAGACCGATGCCGAGGAAGCTCAGCGTCGCCTCGGTGGCGATGTAACCGCCGAGCGCGATGGTGGCGACGACGATCACCGGGGCGACCGCGTTCGGCAGGATGTGCTTGAACATGATCCGCCAGGTGCCGGCGCCGAGCGCCTTGGCGGCCGTCACGAAGTCGGCCTGCTTGACCGTGATCACCGAGCCGCGCATGACACGGGTCATCTGGGTCCAGCCCAGGGCGACCAGCGCGAAGACCACGCTCCACACGGTGCGCGAGGTGAAGGCGTTCAGGACCACCAGCGAGCCGAGCAGCAGCGGGATGCCGAAGAAGATGTCGGTGACGCGGGAGATGATCGTGTCGACCCAGCCGCCGAAGTAGCCGGCCACCATGCCGGCCAGGCCGCCGAGGATGGTCACACCCAGGGTGACGCAGATGCCGACGATGATCGAGGCGCGGGCGCCGTAGACGACGCGGGCGTAGATGCTGCGGCCCTGGAGGTCGTAGCCGAACCAGTCCGCCTGGAACAGGTGGCCGTAGTTCGGCTTCGTCAGGTAGTGGTTGCGCAGGTCGCCGGCCCGCGGGTCCACCGAGGTGAACAGACCGGGGGCGATCGCGATGACGACCAGCAGCAGGATCAGCACGGCGGAGATCACGAAGATCGGCTTGCGCCGCAGGTCGTGCCACGCGTCGGAGCCGAGGCTGCGGGGCTTCTCGGGCTTGGCGGCCGCGGTGGCGGCGCGCTGCGCCGGGATGTCCCCGGCGGTCTTCTTCTCGGTCAGGTCAGGCATAACGGATCCTCGGGTCCAGGACCGCGTAAAGCAGGTCGACGAGCAGGCCGGCGGCCAGGTAGACGATCACCAGGAAGGCGACGAAGCCGGAGACCGTCGCGCCCTCCTTCATGTTGATCGCTTGGAAGAGCGCGTGGCCCACACCCTGGACGTTGAAGATGCCCTCGGTGACGATCGCCCCGCCCATCAGCGCACCGAGGTCGGTGCCGAGGAAGGTGACCACCGGGATCAGCGAGTTGCGCAGCAGGTGGGTACCGATCACCTTGCGCCGCGGCAGGCCCTTGGCCACCGCGGTGCGGACGTAGTCCGCCTTGATGTTCTCGGCGATGGAGGTACGGGTGAGGCGCGCGACGTAGGCCAGCGAGAGCGAGCCGAGCACCACGGCCGGCAGCACCAGCTGGGTGATGTCGTTGCTGTCCTGGACCGTCGGGGTGACCCACTTCAGGTTCTGCCCGAAGACCGTCTGGAAGATGAAGCCGAGCACCGGGACCGGGATCGAGATCAGCAGCAGGGTCATGACCAGGGCGCCCTTGTCGAAGAGCTTGCCGCGGCGCAGACCGGCGTACAGGCCGATCCCGATGCCGAGCACGATCTCGATGAGGAACGCGAACAGGGCCAGCCGGACCGTGACCGGCAGCGCCTCGGTGATCTTGTCGATGACCGGACGCTGGTCCAGACCGATGCCGAAGTCACCGGTGAACAGCTTCCCCATGTAGCTGAGGTACTGCTGCAGCAGCGGCTTGTCGAAGCCCTGCTGGTGCCTCAGGGCGGCAACCTGCACCGGGTCCGGCGCCTTGTCGCCCCACAACGCTGCGACCGGGTCACCGGGCAGCAAGTGCACCATGAAAAAGATGAGTGCGGTCGTTCCGAGGAACACCGGGATCATCTGGAGCAGTCGCCTTGCGACAAAGCGCCCCATCGTGCCTCCATGTATGACTCTGCCGGGCCCGTCAACCCGGCAAGAGATAAGTCGGCGTGCCAACGGCCGGTGCCAGTCCTCGCCCTTGTGGGGATGGACGGGCACCGGCCGTTGTCACCGGGTCAGGCGGTGCCGACCGATTACTTCTTCTTCTTGACCTCGACGTCGGTGTAGACCGGGTCGCCGAAGGAGTTGAACTTCACGTTCTGGACGTTCTTGGAGTAGCCGGAGCTGGTCTTGTAGTACCAGAGCGGGATGGCCGGCATGTCCTTGGCCAGAACGGCCTCGGCCTGCTGGTAGAGCTCCGCGGTCTTCTCGACCGTGGTGGCGGCGTCCGCCTCCTTCGACAGCTTGTCGAACTCCGGGCTGGAGTAGCTGCCGTCGTTGGCCGCGGCACCGGTGCCGTAGACGTCGCGCAGGAAGTTGGCGTTCAGCGGGTAGTCCTGCACCCAGCCGGTACGCATCATGCTCTGGACCTGCTTGTTGGTGACCAGGTCACGCGAGGTCTTGAAGTCCGGCTTCGGGTCACCGAGGCACTCGACGCCGACCGACTGGCGGATCGAGTTGCAGACCGCGTCCACCCACTCCTTGTGGCTGCCGTCGGAGTTGTACAGGATGGTGATCTTGCCGCCGGGAACGCCGCCGCCCTCGGTGATGAGCTGCTTGGCCTTCTCCGGGTTGAACTTGCAGGCGTCGCCGCAGGTGCCGGCCTTGTAGCCCATGACGCCGGGCGCCACGAACGAGTCGGCGGGGATGCGGTTGCCGTTCAGCACGGTCTTGGTGATGGTGTCGCGGTCGATCGCCATCGAGAGGCCCTGACGGACCTTCTCCTTGCCCTGCGCGTTCCAGTCGCCCTGGTACAGCGCGAAGGAGATGTTCTGGATGGCGCCCTGCGGCTGGTCGACCGCGCGCTTGCCCAGGTCGTCCTTGTACTTCGGCAGGTCGGTCGAGTCGACCTGGTCCAGGACGTCCAGGGTGTCGGACATCAGGTCCTTGTACGCGGCCTCACCGGCGGTGTAGTTCCGGAAGACGACGCCGCCGTTCTTCGGCTTGTCGATGCCCGTGTACTTGTCGTAGGCGGCCAGCGTGATGGCCTTGTTGTGCTCCCACGAGACGAACTTGTAGGGGCCGTTGCCGACCGGCTTCTGGCCGTAGCCGGCCGGGTCGGCGAAGAAGCCCTCGGGCAGCGGGAAGAAGGCCGAGTAGCCGAGCTTGTACGTGAAGTACGAGACCGGGGTGGACAGTTCGATCGTGAAGTGGGTGTCGTCGACGACCTTCAGACCGGACATCTCGGTGGCCGTCGGGTCACCCTTGTCCTTGTCCGGGTGGACCGCGTCGTAGCCGACGATGTCGGAGAACCAGTCCGAGTTGATCTGGTTGTTCTTCGGGTTGGCCGACCAGTTCCAGGAGCTCACGAAGGACTTGGCGGTGACCGGGGTGCCGTCGTGGAAGGTCCAACCGGACTTCAGCGTGACGGTGTAGTTCTTGGCGTCGGTGGTCTCGATCTTGTCGGCCACCTGGTTGCGCAGCGCACCGGTCGCGGGGTCGTAGTCGACGAGGCCCTTGAAGAGCTGCTTGACGATACGGCCGCCCTGGTTCTCCATGGCGTTGGCCGGCTGGAGCGGGCGCTGCGGCTCCGCGCTCTGGTAGCTGAAGCTGGCGCCCGGGTCGACCGCAGCGCTGTCGGAGCTGCCCCCGGAGGAGTCGCTGCTGCTGCACGCAGTCGCAGCGAGGGCGACAGCAACAGCTGCGACAACCCACTTGGCCTGGCTCGCACCGCGCATCGGTGTGCCTCCTGAATTCGACGTTGCAACGAGGAGGGCACTGCGGAACGGTTCCCACCGGACCCGCTGTGCCGTCCGCGCTCGTGGTTTCGGCGCGCACCCCTGCGCGTTCACCCTTGACCCGAGCCTGACTGCACCCACTATCCGTCACGCACGGACACGAAAGTGACCAGTGACGATCTCAATTAGGTCACATGAACAGTCGGTAAGTTTCGAAAACCGGACATTTGAGACATAGCCAGACAGGCACCAAACGGACAGTCGTCACGGATGACGAACTGTCACGTCCGCTCAGCGGACACCTGGGTGTGATGAGCGCTATTCCGTGAATAGCGGCCCCGACAACTTGGAGTAGTTGAAAAAGTTCGCCCCCCTCTCCATGGGAAAGGGGGGCGAATCATTCCGGCCAATGGCCGTTCAGTGCGTCCGGATCACGCCTTCTTGGCGCGCGAGGCGGTGCGACCGCGGTCCTTCTGGTCGAGGACGACCTTACGGATGCGAACCGTCTCCGGGGTCACCTCAATGCACTCGTCCTCGCGGCAGAACTCCAGCGACTGCTCCAGCGAGAGCTTGCGCGGCGGGACGATCGACTCGGCCACGTCGGCGTTCGCCGAGCGCATGTTGGTGAGCTTCTTCTCCTTGGTGATGTTCACGTCCATGTCGTCGGCACGCGAGTTCTCACCGACGATCATGCCCTCGTACACCTCGGTGCCCGGCTCGCAGAAGAGCACGCCGCGCTCCTGCAGGTTGGTCATCGCGAAGGCGGTGACCACACCGGCCCGGTCGGCGACCAGCGAACCGTTGTTGCGGGTGGTCAGGTTGCCGAACCACGGCTCGTGACCCTCGTGGATCGAGTGCGCGATGCCGGTGCCGCGGGTGTTGGTGAGGAACTCGGTACGGAAGCCGATCAGGCCGCGGGACGGCACGACGAACTCCATCCGGACCCAGCCCGAGCCGTGGTTGGACATGTTGTCCATCCGGCCCTTGCGGATGCCCATGAGCTGGGTGACGGCACCCATGTGCTCCTCGGGCACGTCCACCGTGAGGCGCTCGACGGGCTCGTGGGTCTTGCCGTTGACCTGCTTGGTGACCACCTGCGGCTTGCCGACGGTCAGCTCGAAGCCCTCGCGGCGCATGGTCTCGATCAGGATGGCCAGCGCCAGCTCACCGCGGCCCTGCACCTCCCAGGCGTCCGGACGCTCGGTGTCGAGCACGCGCAGCGAGACGTTACCGATCAGCTCGCGGTCCAGGCGGTCCTTCACCTGGCGGGCGGTGACCTTGCGGTCCACCTTGACGCCGGCCTTGGCGTCCGCGCCCTTGCCGCTGCCGCCACGGCCGACCAGCGGCGAGGTGTTGGTGCCGATGGTCATCGAGATGGCCGGCTCGTCCACCGTGATCAGCGGCAGCGCGATCGGGTTCTCCGGGTCGGCCAGGGTCTCGCCGATCATGATCTCGCCGATGCCGGCGACGGCGCAGATGTCACCGGGGCCGGCCACCTCGGCCGGCTTGCGGGTGAGCGCCTCGGTCATCAGCAGCTCGGAGATGCGGACGTTCTGGATCGAGCCGTCACGCTTGATCCAGGCCACGGTCTGGCCCTTGCGCAGCTCGCCCTGCTCGACGCGGAGCAGCGCGATGCGGCCGAGGAAGTTGTCGGCGTCCAGGTTGGTGACGTGGGCCTGGAGCGGGGCGTCCTCGTCGTAGCCGGGGGCCGGGACGTGCTCCAGCAGGGTGGAGAAGAACGGCTCCAGGCTGGTGCTGTCGGCCGGGACGGTGCCGTTCTCCGGCTTGGTCAGCGAGGCGACGCCGTCACGGGCGCAGGCGTAGACGATCGGGAACTCGATCTGGTCCTCGTCCGCGTCCAGGTCCAGGAACAGGTCGTAGGTCTCGTTGATGACCTCGTCGATCCGGGAGTCCGGACGGTCGGTCTTGTTGATGCAGAGGATGACGGGCAGGCGGGCGGTGAGCGCCTTGCGGAGCACGAACCGGGTCTGCGGCAGCGGGCCTTCGGAGGCGTCGACCAGGAGGACGACCGCGTCCACCATCGACAGACCGCGCTCGACCTCGCCACCGAAGTCGGCGTGGCCCGGGGTGTCGATGATGTTGATGGTGATCGGCGCGCCACCATCCTTGGGGTGGTACTTGACCGCGGTGTTCTTCGCGAGAATGGTGATGCCCTTCTCGCGCTCCAGGTCGTTGGAGTCCATCATCCGGTCATCGAGCTGCTGGTGGGCTGCGAAGGCGCCGGCCTGCTTGAGCATGGCGTCGACCAGCGTGGTCTTGCCGTGGTCGACGTGGGCGACGATGGCGACGTTACGGATGTCGTTGCGCGTGGGCATGCCTAGCGGATTCTCCCGGAATCGTGGGTTACGGCGCCCGGCCGCGAGACGCGCACTTGCGGCCCTTTCGGCCGCTGCCACCCGTTCCGCCTGCTACTACCGGTCCACCCGCCGGGCATATCGACATGCCTCGGCTTCCTCCTATCGTACGGGGAAGCGCCCAGGTGAGCAGAAACGAGCAGGTCGCAGGGGATCAAGATCACAGGCGGATCACACGGCGCCCACCCAGCGACCGGGCTCCGGCCCCCTTCCGTTCGTGCTCCGACGGCCCGGCCGTCGCACCGGGCGGTCGCCCCCGGCGCGGTCTCCGGGAGGCGGCCGCCCTCGCCGTGCGCCGCCCCGCCGGGGGAGCCCGACCCCCCCCCCCCCACGGC
>NZ_JBHUAL010000074.1:0-37860 GCF_042789775.1 Kitasatospora sp. NPDC056800
CGCTGATCGGTCAGTAGCGGTACTGCTCCGACTTGAACGGGCCCTCGACCGGGACGCCGATGTAGTCGGCCTGCTCCTGGCTCAGGGTGGTCAGCTTCACGCCCAGCGCGTCGAGGTGCAGGCGGGCGACCTTCTCGTCCAGGTGCTTCGGCAGCACGTAGACGCCGATCGGGTACTGCTCGGTCTTCGTGAACAGCTCGATCTGGGCGATCGTCTGGTTGGCGAAGGAGTTGGACATCACGAAGGACGGGTGGCCGGTCGCGTTGCCCAGGTTCAGCAGGCGGCCCTCGGAGAGGACGATGATGGTGCGGCCGTCGGCCTTGCGCCACTCGTGGACCTGCGGCTTGACCTCGGTCTTCACGACGCCGTCGAGCTTGGCCAGGCCGGCCATGTCGATCTCGTTGTCGAAGTGGCCGATGTTGCCGACGATGGCCTGGTGCTTCATCCGGGCCATGTGCGAGGCCATGATGATGTCCTTGTTGCCGGTCGTGGTGATGAAGATGTCGGCGATCTCCACGACCTCCTCCAGGGTGGTGACCTGGTAGCCGTCCATCGCCGCCTGCAGCGCGCAGATCGGGTCGATCTCGGTGACGATCACGCGGGCGCCCTGGCCGCGCAGCGACTCGGCGCAGCCCTTGCCGACGTCGCCGTAGCCGCAGACGACCGCGACCTTGCCGCCGATCAGGACGTCGGTGGCGCGGTTGATGCCGTCGATCAGCGAGTGGCGGCAGCCGTACTTGTTGTCGAACTTCGACTTGGTGACCGAGTCGTTGACGTTGATGGCCGGGAACAGCAGCTGGCCGTCACGGTGCATCTCGTACAGGCGGTGGACACCGGTGGTGGTCTCCTCGGTCACGCCCTTGATCGTGGAGGCGACCTCGGTCCACTTGTTCGGGGTGTCCTTGAGGGTGCGGTTGAGCAGCTCCAGGATGATCCGGAACTCGTCGTTGTCCGCGGTGGACGGGTCCGGCGCGACGCCGGCCTTCTCGAACTCGACGCCCTTGTGGATCAGCAGGGTGGCGTCGCCGCCGTCGTCCAGGATCATGTTCGGGGTCTTGCCGTCAGGCCAGGTCAGGGCCTGCTCGGTGCACCACCAGTACTCCTCCAGGGTCTCGCCCTTCCAGGCGAAGACCGGCACGCCCTGCGGGTTCTCCGGGGTGCCCTCCGGGCCGACGGCGATGGCGGCGGCCGCGTGGTCCTGGGTGGAGAAGATGTTGCAGGAGCACCAGCGGACCTCGGCACCGAGCGCCGTCAGGGTCTCGATCAGCACGGCGGTCTGGATGGTCATGTGCAGCGAGCCGGTGATGCGGGCGCCGGCCAGCGGCTGCGCCTCGGCGTACTCGGCGCGGATCGCCATCAGACCGGGCATCTCGTGCTCGGCCAGCTGGATCTCCTTGCGGCCGAACGGCGCCAGGGAAAGGTCGGCGACCTTGAAGTCACCGGTGATGTCGGTCGACATGCGTCTGCTCCTCGCTGATGGGGGTGGGGCCATAGGTCCGGGCGTGCGTCGCGTGCGTCAGGCCGTACGGGTGCACGGCCACGCCGGGACCGCCGGGTCCGTGGTGGTGGACCGGCTTCCCGTTGCGCAGCACAAACCGTCGGAGGACCTCTCTCCCTCGACCGGCGCGCGCCCCGCGGGGTGCGGACCGCCGATCGACCGCCATCAGCAGCGACGTTCTGGCTCTGGTGACGAATCTACACCGATGGCCCCGCCGGCCGTCCGCCGATGACCGATTTCGGCCCCCGGTCCGACCCGCTCTCAAGCCGGGCCCCAGGACGGGCCGGTGTACGGGACAGGTCGGTCAGCGGGACGGGGGCGCGGGAGGGGTCAGTGCGCGCCGCCCGGGCCGGGGCCGCCGGGCGTGGCGGCCGGGTCGTCGCCCGCCGCGGCCTTCTCGGCGCTGTACACGTCGGGCTCCAGGTAGATCGCCCGGGCGATCGGGACGACCGCGCGGACCCGCGACTCGGCGGCGTCGATCGCCTCCGCGACCCGGGCGGCGCTGTCCTCCGCGTTGACGGCGATCTTGGCCGCGACCAGCAGCTCCTCCGGGCCGAGGTGCAGGGTGCGCATGTGGATCACCCGGGTGACCGCCTCGCCGTCCACCAGCGCCTCCCGGATCCGGCGCACCGAGTCCTTGTCGGCCGACTCGCCGAGCAGCAGCGACTTGGTCTCCAGGGCGAGCACCACGGCGATCACCACCAGCAGGAGGCCGATGCACAGGGTGCCGATGCCGTCCCAGACGCCGTCGCCGGTGATCACGGTGAGCCCGACGCCGAACAGCGCGAGCACCAGGCCGATCAGCGCGCCGGTGTCCTCCAGCAGCACCACCGGCAGCTCCGGCGCCTTGGCGGTGCGGATGAACTGGGTCCAGCTCTGCTTGCCCTTGGCCTTCTCCGACTCCCGCACCGCGGTCAGGAAGGACCAGCCCTCCATCCCGATGGCGAAGACCAGCACGCCGACCGCCCAGCCCCAGGCGTCCAGCGCCTCCGGGTGGCTGATCTTGTGCCAGCCCTCGTAGACCGCGAACAGGCCGCCGACGCTGAACAGCACGATGGCCACCAGAAAGCCGTACACGTAGCGCTCGCGGCCGTACCCGAAGGGGTGCTCCTCGTCGGCCGCCCGGCGCGCCCGCTTGCCGCCGATCAGCAGCAGTACCTGGTTGCCGGAGTCGGCCACCGAGTGCACGCCCTCGGCCAGCATCGAGGAGGAGCCGGTGAAGCCGAAGGCGGTGAACTTGGCCACGGCGATCGCCAGGTTCGCGGACAGCGCCGCGATCAGTGCCTTGGTACCGCCTTCGGTGCTCATGCTTCCAGGTCCTCACGGGTCGGTCGGCGTCGTCGAGCGCTTACCGTACCGGCCCCGGGGGCCCGATCGGCCGACCGTCTCAGGACTGCGCGGCGGCGAGCCCCAGGTAGACGGCGGCGAAGTCGGTCAGCGCGACCAGGTCGGCCAGCGCGTGCAGCGCGTCCGGCCGGGTGCTCGCGTACTCGGTCAGCCGGACGTCGTGCGCGGCGGCCAGCCGGTGCGCCCGGGAGACGCCGAAGCTGCGCGGCCCGGCGTCCTCCTCCGGCACCTCGGCCGGGCCGTCCTGCTCGTCCGGCGCCGCCGGGCCGGCCGCGCCGGGGGCGTGCCGCAGCAGCAGGACCTGGAGGTGCAGCGGGTCCGGCTCCTCGACCCGGTCGCGGAAGAAGTCGTCCGGATCGGCGCCCGCGCCCAACTGCCCGGTGAACATGCCGCGGTGGGCGGTGAGCACCTGCGGCAGCGGCCCGGCCAGCGCCGGACGCCCGGCCCGGTCGGCCAGCTGGGCGGCGAACCGGGTGGCGGCCGCCCCGGCGATCGGGCCCTCGGCCCACAGCAGCGGGACCGTCCCGGCCAGCCGGGCGGCCAGGCCCTTCGCCGGGTTGGTGTACGCGGCGGCGTCCGGGCGGCAGCGCACCGCGGCGGCGTCCAACAGGTCGGCGAGGGCCGGCAGCGCGTCGTACGGGAGCTGGGTGAGGCCGATCTTCTGGGCGAGCGCCAGCAGCGGGGCGAGGTGGGACCAGAGCGCCGCCGGGTCCTCGGCCGGCAGGTCCGGCTCGACGGCCGTCACGGGCGCGAGGTCCTCGGGCAGCACCGAGGCCACGAACGGCAGCGGCAGCGCGCGCACCTGCAGCGCGGCCTCGGCCAGCGCGCTGCCGGCCGGGGCGGTCACCACGATCGCGCAGCCGCGCGCGTACGCCTGCTCGGCGAGGGCGACCAGGCCCTGCTCGCCGCCGTCGGCGGAGCTGATCACCAGCAGGTCCAGCGGGCCGGCCCAGCCGGGCAGCTGCCAGCCGAGCCCGGCGGTGAAGGCGGGCGGGGCGCCGGCCCGGTCGGCGCGCGGGGCGGCGGCCTCGGTCGGCGGCAGCGGGGTGACCAGGGAGCTCGTACCGGCCAGCGCCGAGAGCATCTCGGCGGCGGTCAGCGCGCTGCCATGCCCGGCGACCAGGACGGCACGCGGGCGGCCGTCCGGACGCAGCCGGTCGAGGCCGGCCGCCTCGGCCTGCCGCAGTGCGGTGCGGACCCGCGCACCGGCGCCGGCCAGGGCCAGCAGGGCGCGGTCGTGGTCGGCGCGCTGGAGGGCGGCCGGGTCGTCGAGCAGGGTGTCGTCGAGCATGCGGCGAACCTCCGGCTGCGGTCCTGGACGGGCGGTCGGGGCGGTCGGGGCGGCTTCGTCCCGGGGCTTCCGCCCGGGCTTCGTCCCGGGCGTCGCACCCAGGATCAGGCCGGGCGGCGGGCCTCGTCCACCAGGAGGACCGGAATGCCCTCGCGGACCGGGTACGCGAGGCCGCAGTCCGCGCCGGTGCAGACCAGCTCGGGCTGCTCCTCGGTGCCGCCCTCGACGAGCGCGGCCCGGCACTGCGGGCAGACCAGGATCTCCAGCAGGAAGGATTCGAGCTTCATGGGGCTCTCCAAGGTTCGGGGGTGGCACGGAGGTGCCCCGGCCGATAGGAAACCCTACCGGCCGGGGCACCGGGGCCCGTGCTCAGGCGCTCCGCGCGGGCGCGAGCCCGGTCGGGGGCTCGGGCGCGGCGTCGGGCGAGGCGTCGGGCGAGGGGCTCAGCCGCGGACGACGGCGAGCACGCCGTCGCGCAGCTCGGCCATCTTCGCCGGGTCCTTGGCCTCGACGTTCAGGCGCAGCAGCGGCTCGGTGTTGGAGGCGCGCAGGTTGAACCACCAGTCCGGGCCGGCCACGGTCAGGCCGTCCAGCTCGTCCACCGTGGTGCCCTCCCCGCCCGCGTAGGCGGCGCGGACGGCGGCGGTGCTGGCGGCCTGGTCGGCCACGGTGCTGTTGATCTCGCCGGAGGCGGCGTAGCGGTCGTACTCGGCGGTGAGCCCGGACAGCGCGGACGGCTGCCCGCCGAGCGCGGCCAGCACGTGCAGCGCGGCCAGCATGCCGGTGTCGGCGCGCCAGAAGTCGCGGAAGTAGTAGTGCGCGGAGTGCTCGCCGCCGAAGACGGCGTCGGTCTCGGCCATCTCCTGCTTGATGAAGGAGTGGCCGACCCGGGTGCGCACCGGCTTGGCGCCGAGCTCGCGGACCACCTCGGGGACGGTCCAGGAGGTGATCAGGTTGTGGATGACGGTCGGCTCGGCCTCGCCGGCGGCCCGGGCGCGGGCGATCTCGCGGACGGCGACCAGGGCGGTGATCGCCGACGGGGAGACCGGCTCGCCGCGCTCGTCCACGACGAAGCAGCGGTCGGCGTCGCCGTCGAAGGCCAGGCCCACGTCGGCGCCGACCTCGCGGACCTTGGCCTGGAGGTCGACCAGGTTCTTCGGGTCGAGCGGGTTGGCCTCGTGGTTCGGGAAGGTGCCGTCCAGCTCGAAGTACATCGGGACGAGCTCGATCGGCAGGCCGTCGAAGACGGTCGGCACGGTGTGGCCGCCCATGCCGTTGCCGGCGTCCACCACGACCTTGAGCGGGCGGATCGCGGTGAGGTCGACCAGGCCCAGCAGGTGGTCGGCGTAGCCGCGCAGGGTGTCCTGGGCGGACAGCGCGCCCGGCTTCACGTCCCTGGCCGGGACGGTGACGGTGTCGTCCTCGGCGGTCCAGGACTCGACCAGCTCGCGGATCTCGGACAGGCCGGTGTCCTGGCCGACCGGGGCGGCGCCGGCCCGGCACAGCTTGATGCCGTTGTACTGGGCCGGGTTGTGGCTGGCGGTGAACATCGCGCCGGGCAGGTCGAGCTTGCCGCTGGCGTAGTACAGCTGGTCGGTGGAGCACAGCCCGATCTGCACCACGTCGGCGCCGTAGGCCGCGGCGCCCTCGGCGAAGGCCAGGCTCAGCGACGGCGAGGAGGGCCGCATGTCGTGCCCGACCACGATCGCGGTCGCGCCGGTGACCTGCACGAACGCGGCACCGAAGGCCCGGGACAGGCTCTCGTCCCACTGGTCCGGGACAACGCCTCGGACGTCGTACGCCTTCACGAGCTGCTTGAGGTCGCGCACTGCGGCTCCACCCTGGTTTTAGGACTGATCACGAAACGTCGGGGCCACCGCGCGTCGGTCGACGGGCGCGGTGACGGTAGACGGGCAGCGTACCCGGGCCGGACGAACGCCCCGTGCCAGGACCGGGGACGCCCCGTACCGGGAGGGGTGTCAGTTGTCGGGCGAGCGCAGCACCCGGAGGTGGCCGCGGCGGCCGCCCTCGGTGGACTCGCCCTCGAAGCCGCGGCCCTGACGGGGGGTCTGCGGGCGGGCGGCCTCGCGCACGGCGTTGGCCAGCGCCTCCAGGTCGTCGCTGCTGCGGCGCAGCGGCCCGGCCTCGGCGGCGAGCCGGACGACCTCCCAACCGCGCGGGGCGGTGAGCCGCTCGGCGTGCTCGGCGCACAGGTCGTAGCAGTGCGGCTCGGCGTAGGTGGCGAGCGGCCCGAGGACGGCGGTGGAGTCCGCGTAGACGTACGTCAGCGTCGCGACGGCCGGCCGGCCGCACGCGGTCCGCGAACAACGACGTACAGAGCTCACGAGGGTGGACGGTACCGCACTCCCCGCCGGGGAGCGAAGACCGCCTGCCCGGAGGGGGTGCCGTGTCGCCCCGCGGGCGCCGGGTCCGCGTATCCGACGCCCCGTGCGATTCCCGGTCGGAGTGGTCCACTTCCGACCGTCCAAGGACTACCCTCGGCAGTGATATGGACAGCTCCGCACCGCAGTCATCGACAGGCCCGGCGCGCCGCCCCCGGCACCGCGACCGGCACGGGCGGGGCCTGCGCGGCCCGCTGGCGCCGCCCCAGGTGCCGATCTCGCTCACCCGCTCCGAACTGTTCGACGACTACGTGCGCGAGTCGGTGGAGCGCCTCGAACGGCGTTGGCCGCAGTTGATCGAGGTGGAGTTCGCCGTCCAGGAGGTGCCGCTGCACGAGCCGGACGGCGCCGACGCCGAGGACGGCGTGCCGCTGGGGCGGGTGTCGCCGGGCCAGCAGGGGCGCAAGAGCCAGATCGTGGTGTACCGGCGGCCGGTGGAGATCCGGGCGAAGACCCGGGAGGACCGCGCGGCGCTGGTGCACGAGATCCTGATCGAACAGGTCGCGGAGCTGCTCGGGCTGTCGCCGGACGCCATCGACCCGCGCTACGACGAGGACTGAGACGGGTCGGGGCCCGCGCCGGGTGTCCGGCGCGGGCCCCGCTCGGCGCGCTCAGCGCAGGACGACGCCCGGGTCCTGGCCGGCCTGCGGGACCTTGACGGTGCTGCGGTCGTCGCGCAGCGCCTGGACGGTGAACATCGGCACGTCCTTGGCCGGCAGGGAGAGCATCCGGGCGGCCACCACCGGGCCGCCGGAGACGGTCTCCACGGTGAGCGCGAAGACGCCGTTCAGCCCGGCGGGCTCGGGCGCCGGGAGGGCGACCGTGCCGCCGGCCGGCAGCTGGACCTCCTTGGTGGCCGGGGTGCCGCCGCCGCTGCCGGCCGAGGCGGTGACCCGGACGGTGGCGGCCTCGCCGCTGGAGGTCAGGTAGAGCGTGGAGGCGCCGGCCCGGTTGTCGGCGACGGTGGCGCGGGCGCCGACCGGGTCGCTGCCGGTCAGCCAGGCCGCGTCGGTCTTGCCGTTGGCCGCCGCCCGGTCGACCCGCAGCCCGGCCACGACCGGGGTGCGGTGCTTGTCGTCGCTGGGCGACAGCCGCAGCCCGGCGACCTCGTCCCGGGTGAGCTTGCCGAGGTCGACGGCGGCCACCATGCCCGCCTTGACGTGGATCGACTCGTTGCCGGCCGGGCTGAACCAGCCGTTCTTGCCGGACAGCTGGATCTTCAGGTCGGCGTCGTCCTCCGGCGGCGCCCAGACCACCAGGCGGGCGGAGGCGGTGTCGGCGGGCAGGCCGGGCATCACCTGGACCGGGGCCGGGGCGTCCGAGGCGGGGACCCAGTCGGCGCCCTTGCCGCCGTCGGCGGCGTGCAGCGCGGCGCCGACCCGCCCGGAGCGCACCACCACGTGCACCGCGAGGTCGGCGACCGCGCCCTTGGTGAGGGTCGACAGCAGGACGGCCTGGGAGCTGCCGGGCGAGACGGTGATCCCGTTGGCGGCGTCGTTGTCGATCAGGCCCTTGTCGCCGTACAGCTTGATGTCCACCACCGCGGCGGCGGACTCGGTGTTGACCAGGCTGAGGTAGTCGACCCGGTCGGCGGCGGTGCTGGCCCCGGCGAACCAGAAGCTGGTCGCGGCCGGGGTGCAGGTGAGGCCGGACAGGCCGAGGCCGCGCTGCTCGGTGACCACCGTGGTCTGGGTGACGGTGAAGCCGGGGGCGAGGGCGCCGGTGGCGACGGCCCCGGTGCCGGGCGCGGCGTCGCCGTTGGCGGCCGGGCCGGTGGCCGGGGTGCCGGGCTTGGGCACGGTCAGCCGGGCGTCGGCGGGCGCCGCGTTCTTGTCCTGGACCGGGGCGCCCGGGGCGCCCGAGCCGGTCGGGGCCGGGGTGGCGGCGGCCGGGGCCGCGGGGGCGGTGGTCGGCTGGGCGGCGGGCACGGCGGGCGCGGCCGCGTCGGAGAGCCAGCCGGCCCCGCCGGTGGCGGAGCCCGTCCCGGGCGGGGTGTAGGCGGTGAGCGTGGTCGAGCCGGTCAGGCCCTGGACCGGCTGCGGGCAGACCACCGAGGTCCGCTCGACCTGCGCGGTGGTCGCGGCGGCTCCGGTGCCGGCCTTGGCCGGGGCGGCCGGCGGGCGCACCTGGGCGATCCCGAACACCGCCGCGAGCACCACGGCCGCGGCGAGCAGGGACTGGGTGGTCTTCGCCGCCCCGCCGGACCCGGCCGCTCCGGCCCCCTCGGCTCCTCCGGCTCCTCCGGCTCCTCCGGCTCGCCCTGCGAGCGGGCCGCGGCCGCGGCCGGGGCGGGACGTCCGGGCCGGGCCGGACGGCTCCGCCGCGACGGCGGGCCCGGCCGGCTCGGCGGCCTCGCCGGCGCCGGACTTCTTCCTGAATGCGGGCTTCTTCATCGCGGGTCAGCTCCCCGATCCGTGCTGGTGCGGGTACCGGCCGGGGCCGTTGGGGTCGTTCGGGTCGTACGGGGCCTCGCCCTGCGGCTGGCCGGGCAGCCAGGGCTGCTGCTCCGGCTGCTGCCCGCCGTCGTAGCCGTGGACCTCGTAGTACGGCTGCTGCTCGGGCTGGTACGGCTGCTCGTAGCCCTGCTGCCGGCCGTACCCGTGGGCGTCGTACCCCTGGGTGTCGTAGCCCTGGCCGCCGTACGGCGCGGCGACCGGCTGCTGGGCCGCGTACTGGTCGTAGCTGTACGGGTCGGCCTGCTGGTACGCCTGGTACGGGTCCGTGTACTGCTCGGCGTCCTGGATGGCGGCGGCCGCCTGGACGGCGCCGGTCACCGGCTCGGAGCTCGGCTGGGCCGGGATCGCGCCCGGCCGGTCGTACACCCCGGACTCCTCGGCACCGCCCTCGGCGCCCTCCGCGCCCTCGCCCCGCTCGGCCATCCGGCGGGCCCGGCGGCTGCCGGGGGCGGGGGCCTGCGCCTGGGCGGCGGCGGCCAGCGCGGCGGTGGCGACGGCCTCCTCCGGCAGGTCGTCGTCCTTGTGGCTGCGGCGGCCGGGCAGGGCCAGCACCAGGATGGTGAGGCCGAGCAGCACCTGGGCCCAGATCCAGCCGGTGTGGGCGGCGCCGCCCTCGCGGGTGACGGCCAGCTTGCCGCCGGCGGCCGGGAGCTTGAAGCCCTGCGCCCAGCCGTCGACCGTGGTGGGCTCCAGCGCGGTGCCGTTGACGGTGGCCTTCCACTCCGGGGCGGCGGACTCGGCGAGCCGCAGCACCCGGCCGTCCGGGCCGGCCGGAACGGTGGCGGACAGGTCGCGGGCCCCGGACGGGACGACCACCGGGGTGGCCCCCGGGGCGGTGATCACCGCGCGGACCGCGGGGGTGCCGTTGACCTGCCAGAGCGCGGCGGCGCCGTCCTGGTTGGCCTTGACCAGGCCGGGGGTGGTGTCCAGGACGTCCTTGAAGGCGTCGATCACCGGCTGCTGGACCAGCACGTAGGCGATGCCGTAGCCGGCCAGGGCGCTCGCCTGGTCGGCACCGGAGCCGGCCAGCAGGCTGCCGACCATCTTGTTCAGGCCGTCCTGGGTGCCGGTCGCCGGGTCGACGGTGGACTCGGCCTGGCCGAGCGTCAGACCGGCGCCGCGCAGCACGGTGTAGCGGACCGCGCCGCCGCCCTTCTCCCCGGTGACGACCAGGGTGCGGGCCCGGTCGGTGGTCCCGGCCTCCTCGGCGATGAACGCGGGGACCTGGTCGGCCTGGCCGCGGTGCAGCGGGCCGCCGGCGCCGGTCAGCGCCCACCACAGGCCGGTGCCCAGCGGGGCCAGCACGGCCGAGGCCACCACCAGGGCGGCCACCGGCTGGCGCCAGCCGAAGGCGATCCCGGCGACGCGGGCGTTGGCGCCGTCGGCGCCGATCGCGGCGGCGGCGAGCAGGGCGAGCCCGGCGATCAGGGTCGCCGGGCCGGTCCAGGCGGGCACCGCCGGGCCGCCGGAGGCCGGGGTGACGGAGGTGCCCGCCACCACGACCGAGAAGACCAGGCCGGCGCCGGCCGCGCCCCAGGCGACGAGCACCGCACGGCGGCGGTCGGCGCGCAGCAGCGCGGCCAGGGCGGCCAGCACGACACCCGCCGAGAGCCAGACCGGCGGCACCCCGGCGCCGCCCGGGTTGACCAGCAGCAGGCCGGCCGCGCTCGCGCCGGTGCCGTGCAGACCGGGCAGCCCGGCCTCCAGCAGCAGCCACTGCGGGTGCGACAGCACCTTGAGCGACCACGGGGCCAGCACCGCGACCGGCACCGCCAGGATCACCAGGACGCGCAGGCCGAGCGGCCGCAGGGCCGCGCCGCCGGAGCCGAAGGCGCTGCCGCGCAGCACCCCGACGACCAGCATCGCCAGGCAGAGCGGCACCGCGAGCGCCCACGTTATCGGGACGAAGGCGGTGGCCAGGGTGAGCAGCAGGACGGTCATCCAGACCGGGCGCCAGCCCGGGCGGGCGCCCTTGGCGGCGCTCTCGGCGCGGATGCCGAGGCCGGCCGCGATGGCGGCGGCGCGGGCCAGCGGCGGCAGCAGCACGGCGAGCACGGCGGTGCCGATCCGGCCCTGGGCGAGCGCGCCGGTCGCGGCGGGCAGCAGCGCGTAGGTGGCGCTGGCCCAGGCGCGGACCAGCTTGGAGTCCAGCAGCGGCCGGGACACCAGGTAGGCGCTGACCGCGGAGAGCGGGACGGAGAGCACCACGAGCAGGGTGAGCGCGAGGTCGGCGTGGTCGAACAGGATCCAGGAGAGCACCGCGAGCACGCCGAGGTACGGCGGTGCGGCGGCGGTGGACCCGGTGCCGACCGGGTGCCAGGCGTCCGCGTACATCGACCAGAGGCCGCCGGCCCCGTCGGCCGCCGGCAGCAGGGCGCCGCCGAACAGCTCGCCGCTGCCGAGCAGGCCGCGGCAGGCGATCAGGGCGAACACCAGCAGGGCCGCGAACAGCACCGGCGCCGGGCGCCGGGCGAGCTTCTTGAGCAGGGCGAACTGCTCGACGACCAGGTCCTCGGCGTCCTCGTCGCCGCCGGCCTCGGCCGAGCCGTGCCGGCCGGTGTCGTCGCCGCCCCCTATCCCGAGCGAGCCGACGACGCCCTCGACCGCCAGCCGGGTGGTGGCGCCGGGGGCCGGGAAGAGCGTGCGGTCGTCCAGGGCGTCCGCCGACCGGGACTTGGCGCGGCGTTTGCGCCCGGCCAACAGCCGTGGGAAGCGGACGAGTTCGTGGCCGAGGCCGGCGAGTTCGTCGAAGGCCTGGCGCGGGTCCTTGCCGAGCAGGTTGGTGACGGCCCGCAGCAGGGTGCCGAGCACCAGCCGCAGCAGGACGTAGGGGAAGAGCGCGCCCTTGCAGTTGGTGAGCAGGGTGTAGACAGCGCCGGCCTTGTCCATCCGGTGCGGATGGGCGGGGCCGCAGTCGATCGCCCGGCGCTCGCGGGCGGCCGCCTCGGCGTGCCGCAGCACGGCGTCGGGGGCGACCACCACGCGGTGGCCGGCGGCGTTGACCCGCCAGCAGAAGTCGGTGTCGTCCCGCATCAACGGGAGGGCCCGGTCGAAGCCTCCGAGCTCCTCGAAGACGTCCCGGCGCACCAGCATGCCGGCGCTGGAGACGGCGAGCACCGGGCGGACCTGGTCGTGCTGGCCCTGGTCCTGCTCGCGGCGGTCGAGGCCGGTCCAGCGGCGGCCGGAGCGGGCGATGGTGACGCCGACCTCGAGGAGCTGGCGGCGGTCGTACCAGCTGCGCAGCTTGGGGCCGACCACGGCGGCGCTGGGGGTGGAGTCGGCGACCTGGAGCAGTCGGCGCAGGGCGTCGGTCTGCGGCTCGCAGTCGTCGTGCAGCAGCCAGAGCCACTCGACCGGCCGGGTCTCGCGCGGGCCGCCGCGGCCGAGGTCGTCCTCCTGGGCGAGCGGGTCGCCGAAGTCGTCCCAGCCGCCGGTGACCGGGTCGTAGCCGGAGGGGTCGAGCCGGTACGGGAGGTCCTCCGGGCGCAGGGGCGCACTGCCCGCCACGGCCTCGTGGACGGCGGTGCCGAAGCCGGCCCGGCGGCCGAGGACCAGCGGCCCGCTCTCGGGCAGCCAGTCGGCGAGGGTGTCCGCGAGCAGTTGCGGAGAGTTGTCGGTGGATCCGGTGTCGACCGCGAGGACGCGCTGGACCTGGCGGTCCTGACCGAGCAGGCCGGCCATGGCCCGCGGGAGCCAGCGGGCGCCGTCGTGCGAGACGATCACGGCGGTGACCAGGTGGCGCGGATAGGCGGGCGGCCGGGAAGCGGTGGAGCCGCTCTGGTGGCTGTAGACGGTCATCGCGTGCGCGGGCCCCAGTTCTCGGTGGACACAGCCGGTGAACGGCAACCGGATGGCGCACCACACTAACGGCTCCGGGTGGCCGCTTCGTCCGGGGTGTGCGTGCGGGGACGGTGAAGGGGCCCCGGGAACACGAAAGCGCCCCACCACCGCGGTGAGGCGCCCGTACAGCTGTGCGGTTGTCCGTCGCTGTCGAAGGGTCAGCGGGGGGCGGGGGCCGCCCGGTCAGACCGCGCTCTTCTTGAGCCGACGGCGCTCGCGCTCGGAGAGGCCGCCCCAGATGCCGAAACGCTCGTCATTGGCGAGGGCGTACTCCAGGCACTCGGAACGGACCTCGCAGGCGAGGCAGACCTTCTTGGCCTCGCGGGTCGAGCCGCCCTTCTCGGGGAAGAAGGACTCGGGGTCGGTCTGGGCGCACAACGCGCGCTCCTGCCAGCCGAGTTCCTCCTCGTCCTCCGCGATGCCGTCCCCGATCAACAGCTCAAAGAGCTCGCTCATGTGGCGCGCCTCCTCTGCCCCTACTTGGCGTCCCCGTGGTTGCCGTTGCCTCGTGCGGCTGACGACACGAGTGAAATTACAGTTGCGTCACTCTGGCCCAGTCAAGCCGAGCTCTGGTATTGGGGCTGGGATTCACTCCCTGGCACCAAGCCGTTACGAATAGTGTACATATCCGGACACATCGGACCTTCCACCTCAAGGTCCTGAACGGTGCCGAACCATCCGCAACCATTCACCGGGTGACGCTCGGTCACCGTCACAGGCCGGTCATCGGCCTGCCTTCCCGGCGATCTTCCCATCGAAACATAGAGAGTGATGAATCACCCCATCAGGGAAAGATCCGGACCTAACCCACTCGAATGCCGCATCCTTCGGTTTGACACCGCCCCTGCGGATGCGGTGTCCTTGCTCCTATGTCAGAGTTCGCCAGCCCCCGGAGCGGTTCCACGCTCCGCCGTGCCGTGAACTCTTGTTGTCGCCTCTGTTCCTGCTGTATCTAGGCGCCCGCGTCCCACCGCGCGCCGCCCCCAGGAAGCACAGAGGCCGCCCGCGATTCCCGTCCCAGGACATCCCGGATCCGGCCGATCCCGACGAACCGGCCGACCCTTCCGAGGACGACTCCCGTGCGCATGATCCGCATCCGCAAGCGGAACCGCGACCGCAACAAGCTCTCCCGCCGTGGCCCCGCCACCGTCCGCACCGGCACCCCCGCCGACGCCCGGACCCGCCAGTGGGCCGACGGCCTCAGCGACGTCTCCATCGCCGGCGACCCGCTCGCCTTCCCGCACCTGGCGCGCACCGACCTGCCCGCCCACCCCACCACCGTCGCCGAGTACGCCCGGCTGGTGCGCGAGATCGCCGCCGACCGCTCCCGCTGGGAGCCGCTGGTCCGCTACGACGCGCTGACCCGCTGGTACGCCCGGCTGGAGACCGGCCCCGGCTACGAGGTCTGGCTGCTCAGCTGGCTGCCCGGGCAGTCCAGCGGCTTCCACGACCACGGCGAGTCCTCCGGCGTGATGAGCGTCGTCCGGGGCGAGCTGATCGAGCGCTCCCTCACCCTCCCCCAGCCCTCGGCCGGGGGCGACCCCAGCGGCGCGATCGCCCGCACCCTGCGGCCCGGCGGGCAGCGGGTGTTCTCCTCCGGCTACCTGCACGAGGTCGTCAACGGCGCGCTCGAACCCGCCGTCTCCATCCACCTCTACGCCCCCGGCCTGACCGAGATGAACCAGTACGGCGCCACCGCCGTCCCCGAGCAGCACCAGGAGCAGCACACCGGGCGGCAGGCGCAGGCCGGGTCGCACTGATCACGGCTGACGGAAAGTCGGACCGTGGCAGGATGAACCCCATGCGCATCGTGGCACTGGCAGGCGGAATCGGCGGGGCGCGCTTCCTGCGCGGACTCCTCGCGGCGGTCGGACCGCAGGACGAGATCACCGTCATCGGCAACACCGGCGACGACATCCACCTCTACGGCCTCAAGGTCTGCCCCGACCTCGACACCGTGATGTACACCCTCGGCGGCGGCATCCACGAGGAACAGGGCTGGGGCCGGACCGACGAGACCTGGTCCATCAAGGCCGAGATGAAGGAGTACGGCGTCGGCCCCGAGTGGTTCGGGCTCGGCGACCGCGACTTCGCCACCCACCTCGTGCGCAGCCAGATGCTCACCGCCGGGTACAGCCTCAGCCAGGTCACCGAGGCGCTGTGCGTGCGCTGGAAGCCGGGCGTGCGGCTGCTGCCGATGAGCGACGACCGGGTCGAGACCCACGTGCGGATCACCGACGAGCAGGGCACCCGGGCGGTCCACTTCCAGGAGTACTGGGTCCGGCTGCACGCCGAGGTGGACGCCGAGGCGATCGTCCCGGTCGGCGCGGACACCGCCAAGCCCGCACCCGGTGTGCTGGAGGCGATCGCCGAGGCGGACGTCATCCTCTTCCCGCCGTCCAACCCGGTGGTCTCGATCGGCACCATCCTCGCCGTCCCCGGCATCCGGGAGGCGGTCGCCGCCGCGCCCGCGCCGGTGGTCGGGCTCTCCCCGATCATCGGCGGGGCGCCGGTGCGCGGCATGGCCGACAAGGTGCTCGCCGCCGTCGGCGTCGAGGCCACGGCGGAGGCGGTCGCGCTCGACTACGGCGCGGCGCTCGTCGACGGGTGGCTGGTGGACACCGTGGACGAGGCCTCGGTGGCCGCCGTCGAGGCCGCCGGGATCGCCTGCCGGGCCGTCCCGCTGCTGATGACCGACGTCGAGGCCACCGCCGAGATGGCGCGGGCGGCGCTCGCGCTGGCCGAGCAGGTGCGCAAGTGACGCTGGAGGTCCTCGGCGTCGAGGGGCTGCCCGAGGTCGCGGCCGGGGCGGACCTCGGCGAGCTCATCGCCAAGGCGGGGACGTACCAGGACGGCGACATCCTGCTGGTCACCTCGAAGATCGTCAGCAAGGCCGAGGGCCGGCTGCTGCACGCCGCCGACCGCGAGGCCGCGATCGACGCCGAGACCGTCCGGGTGGTCGCCCGGCGCGGGCCGGTCCGGATCGTGGAGAACCGCAACGGCCTCGTCATGGCCGCCGCCGGGGTCGACGCCTCCAACACCGCCCCCGGCACCGTGCTGCTGCTGCCCGAGGACCCGGACGCCTCCGCCCGGGCGCTGCGGGCCCGGCTCCAGCGGCTGACCGGCCGCCGGCTCGCCGTCGTCGTCACCGACACCTTCGGCCGGCCCTGGCGCAACGGGCTGACCGACGTGGCGATCGGCGCCGCGGGCCTCTCCGTCCTGGAGGACCACCGCGGCCGCACCGACAGCCACGGCAACCGGTTGGAGATGACCGTCACCGCGACGGCCGACGAACTCGCCGCCGCCGCCGACCTGGTGAAGGGCAAGGCCGGCGGCGTCCCGGTCGCCGTCGTGCGCGGACTCGGACACCTCGTCACCGCCGAGGACGGCGACGGCGCCCGGCCGCTGGTCCGGCCCGCCGTCGACGACATGTTCCGGCTCGGCACCTCCGAGGCGCTGCGGCAGGCCGTCACCCTGCGGCGCACCGTCCGCTCCTTCACCACCGAGCCGGTCGACCCGGCCGCCGTCCGCCGCGCCGTCGCCGCCGCCGTCACCGCGCCCGCCCCGCACCACACCACGCCCTGGCGGTTCGTGCTGCTGGAGTCGGCGGACACCCGGGTCCGGCTGCTCGACGCGATGCTCGCCGCCTGGCAGCGCGACCTGCGCGAACTCGACGGCTGGGACGAGGCGAAGATCGCCCGGCGCACCGCCCGCGGCGACGTCCTGCGCGACGCCCCGTACCTGGTGGTGCCCTGCCTGGTGACGGACGGCTCGCACGACTACCCGGACCCGCGCCGGGCCGCCGCCGAACGGGAGATGTTCACCGTCGCCGCCGGCGCCGCCGTGCAGAACCTGCTGGTCGCGCTCACCGGCGAGGGGTACGGCTCCGCCTGGGTCTCGTCCACCATGTTCTGCCGCGACACCGTGCGGGAGGCGCTGGACCTCCCGCAGGGGTGGGACCCGATGGGCGCCGTCGCCGTCGGCCGGCCCGCGGAGGCGCCGAAGGTCCGTCCGGAACGCGACGCGGGGGCCTTCATCACCGTCCGGTAGCGGCAGCCGCCGGGGTCAGCGGTGGCGGTGGTCGTTGGGAGTCAGCCGGGGGCCGTAGCGGGGGGCGTGGGCGGCCGTGGCCAGCAGGAGGCGGCAGACCCGGTGGCGCTGGGGGCGGTAGGGCTCCAGGAGCGCGAGCATCTGGGCGTCGTCGCTGCGGGGGCGGCCGGCCAGCGCCCAGCCGACCAGGTTGGGCAGGTGGAAGTCCCCGACCGAGACCGCGTCCGGGTCGCCGTTGCTGCGCTGCAGCGTCTCGGCGGCCGTCCAGGGCCCGATGCCGGGGACGGCGGTGAGGCGGGCGAAGGCCTCCTCGTGGCCCATGGCCGAGGCCTCCTCCAGCCGCGGCGCCAGGCGGACGGCGCGCACGACCGTGCCCGAGCGCTTCGGGTCCACGCCCGCCCGGTGCCACTCCCAGCTCGGCACCAGTGCCCACTCGCGGGCCGACGGCGCCACCCGCATGCCCTCGGCCGGGCCCGGCGCCGGGGTGCCGAAGTCCCGCAGCAGGAGGCGCCAGGCGCGGTACGCCTCGTCGGTGGTGACCTTCTGCTCCAGGATCGCCGGGACCAGCGACTCCAGCACCAGGCCCGTCCTGGTCAGCCGGACCCCGGCGGTACGGCGCTGGGCGTCCCGCAGCGGGCCGGGCGGCAGGACCAGCGCCTCCGGGGCGTCCTCGGCGCCGAGCAGGGCGGGGAGGCGGTCGAGGAGCCAGTCCGCGCCGGGGCCCCAGGCGCTCGCCTCGACCTCGCCGGCGGCCGGACGCGGCAGCACCCGCAGGGTGCCGATGCCGCCCGGGGTGCGGGAGGCGCGCCAGACGGCGCCGTCGCCGGTGCTGCGGTACGCCGGGTCGGCGGGGCCGCGGCGCAGCGGGAGCAGCGTGCGGGCGACGTCCAGCGGGAAGCCCGGGCGCCAGCGCCGTACCGCTTCCACCGCCGTCGCCTCCCGGGTCGCCTCCGGACATGAACGATACGCGGGTGGTCGGACAGCGCCGGCGGGACGGCGGAGGGCCCCGGGGTCAGCGGGTCTGCAGGCGGGCCGCCGCGGCGCGCAGGGCGGGGAGGCGGGCGTAGAGGGCGTTGCCGGGGCACTCGGTGTCGAAGGCGTCGCGGTGGCCGGAGACGGCGTCGAAGTCGACGGTGCTGCCCTTGGGGTAGCGGCTGGCGTCCGAGGAGGAGGTGAGGCGGGCGCGGCCGTCGGCGGGGCGGGCGGCGAGGCCGAGCTTCCAGGCGGCGAGGGCGGCGAGGCCGTCGAGGAGGGGGCGGGACGGCTGGTCGCCGGTGTAGGTGCCGAGGGCGGCGACGCCGGCGGAGTCGGTGTTGAAGCCGAGGGTGTGGGCGCCGTGGACGGGCTGGTCGACGCCGCCGGCCCGGCCCTCGTAGACGGTGCCGCAGCGGTCGACCAGGAAGTTGTAGCCGATGTCCCGCCAGCCGTTGGTCTTCACGTGGTACTGGTAGATCGCCCGGACCACCCGGGGCGCGTCGGCGCAGGCGTAGTCGGTGGTGGTGGCGGTGTGGTGGACGAAGACCTCGCGGACCGGGCCGGTGTACTCGAATTCCGGGTCGCGCAGCGACTCGTCGGCGCCCCAGCCGGCCCGGGTGACGATCCTCGGGCGCGGGGCCTGCCCCTTGGCCGGCCCGGTGGTCGGCGCGGTCGGCGCTTCCGCGGGCAGGGTCCGTACGGTGGCCGGGGCGGCGCCGTGTCCCGGGTCGACCAGGTCGAGCCGCAGTCCGGGCGGCGCTCCGGCGGGCCCGGGCCGGAACTCGACGGCGACGCCGTCGCTGCGGCCGGTCCAGAGCGGGGCGGTGGCGCCGTGCGCCGTGTGGTCGGGGCCGTCCTCGGCGTCGGCCTCCAGCCGGTGCCAGCCGCTCCAGCGGCCGGTGGCCGCGTCCCGGGTGCGGACCCGGAGCACCGCGCCGGCGAGTGCGTCCGCCGGGCCGTCCCAGCCGAGGCCGAGGAGTTCGAACGGTGCGGTGCCGCGCGGGGCGAGGCCGGTCCCGGCGGGCAGCGGGAGCGTGGTGGTGGAGCCGCCGCCGGCGAAGTCGTGGCGGCGCGGGGCGGACGAGGGGGTCGCACCGGCGGCGGGCTGGAGCAGGAGGGCGGCGGTGCAGCCGGCGAGCAGGGCGGCCGGAAGTGAGAGGCGCATAAACCGGATCGTCGCCGCAAACCGGACCGCCCGCCACGCCGCTCCGCGCCCGTTCGGCCGCCCCTCCCGACCTCCCACCCGAAGGCCGTAGGCTGGGGCGCACCATGACTGCGCCCTTCGCTGCCGACGCCCGCACCCCCGTCGAGCTGCTGCACGCATTCCTGCGCGGCGGCACGCCTTCGGTCGATCCCGCGGCCCCTCTGGTCACCTTCTACGACGACGCCACCGGCGAACGGGTGGAGCTGTCCGCCCGGACCTTCGACAACTGGGTGGCCAAGACGGCCAACCTCCTCCAGGACGAGCTGAACGCCGGCCCCGGCGACCGGGCGGCGCTGCTGCTGCCCGCCCACTGGCAGAGCGCCGTCTGGCTGCTGGCCTGCTGGTCGGTCGGGGTGACGGCGGTGCCGGGCGGCGACCCGGCCGCCGCCGACCTGGTGGTCAGCGGCCCGGACGGGCTGGAGGCCGCCCAGGCCTGCGAGGGCGAGCGGGTCGCGCTCGCCCTGCGTCCGCTCGGCGGCCGCTTCCCGCAGCGCCCGGACGGCTTCCTCGACTACGCCGCCGAGGTGCCCGGCCAGGGCGACCGCTTCGCCCCGTACTCCCCCGTCGCCCCGGAGGGGCCGGCGCTGGAGACCGCGGTGGACGGGCTGCCGCTGAAGCTGACGGGCGAGCAGACCGTGGCGCTGGCCCGGGAGGGGGCGGCACGGCTCGGCCTGAAGCCCGGCGACCGCGTGCTGTCCACCCTCTCGTACGACGACTGGACCGGTCTGGAGGCCGGTCTGCTGGCGCCGCTGGCGGCCGGCGCCTCGGTGGTGCTCTGCCGCAACTCGCAGACGCTGGACGCCGGGCAGTGGGAGAAGCGGACCGAATCCGAACGGGTGACACTGCGCCTCGGCTAACCCCGGGCCCGGGCCCGGCGGGTAGGGATCGCTGCCATGGCCGAGGACGACACCGAGCACCCCCCGACCGCCACTCCCCCGACGAACGGCGCGGCCCAGGACGGCCCGCCGACGGACACCCCTCCGGGCGGGAGCGGACGCCCGCGCAGGCGCCGGCGGTGGCTGATGATCACCGCCGGCGCCGTCGCGTTCCTGCTGGTCGCCACCGGGGTGCTGCTCTGGATCGCCTACCGCACGCTGGACGGCAACATCCGCGCGGACTCGGCCACCGACCGGCTGCTCGCCAAGCTGGAGGCCGAGCGGCCGAGCCGCACCGCCGGGGCGCGGGGCGCCGAGAACCTCCTGCTGATCGGCAGTGACGACCGCTCCGGCGCGAACGGCTCGTACGGCGGTGATCCGGGCAGCCAGCGCTCGGACACCACGATCCTGCTGCACCTGGCCGCCGACCGCAGGCACGCGACGGCGGTCTCCGTGCCGCGGGACGTCATGGTCACCGTCCCCGCCTGTGAGAAGCCGGACGGCACCCGCAGCAGGCCCGCGCTGATGCAGTTCAACTGGGCCTTCGAGACGGGCGGTCCGGCCTGCTCGATCCGGGCCGTCGAGCAGTTGAGCGGCATCCGGATCGACCACTACGTGATCCTCGACTTCAGCGGCTTCAAGACGATGGTGGACGCGATCGGCGGGGTCGAGGTGTGCGTGCCGCAGCCGATCCACGACAAGGACGCCAAGCTCGACCTGGCCGCCGGGCGGCGGACCCTGCACGGTGAGCAGGCCCTCGGCTACGTCCGGGCCCGGGAGAGCCTGGGCGACGGCAGCGACACCCAGCGCATGGGCCGTCAGCAGCAGTTCCTGGCCGCGCTGATCCGCAAGGTGCAGTCGCAGGGCGTGCTGCTGAACCCGGCGAAGCTGTGGCCGGTGCTGGACGCCGCGACCTCCTCGGTCCGGGCGGACGGCGCGCTGTCCTCGCTCGGCGCGCTGTACGACCTCACCCAGGACCTGCGCGGCATCCCCTCGGCGGACGTGGTCTTCCTGACCGCGCCGCGCCGCCCGTACCGCTACGACTCGGACCGGGACGAGTTCGTGCAGCCGCAGACCGGCCAGCTGTTCGCGGCGCTGCGGGACGACCGGCCGGTCGCCGTCCGGGCGCCCGGGTCCACGCCGTCCCCGGGGCCGGTCCCGGGGGCGGGCCGCTCGCCGGCGGCGGGTCCGGGCGCCGGGAGCCAGCCGACGGCCGAGGTGGCGGCGCTGGCGAACGCGTCACCCTCGGCGGGCGCCGCGCCCACCTTCGAGGGACGCACCGCCGACGTGGACGCCTGCGCCCAGCACTGAGCCGGGCACCCCCGGCCGCCCCGACCGCCCCGGGCCGGCCGCACCGACCGATCCGGACGCTTCCGCAATTGGTCGGCCACGTATGGTATTTACCTCCGCATTGCCGGAACATGGCGGAGATCACACCGGGAACGACTCCCGCGTTCGGCTCGTCTACTGTGTCCGGATCGGCCCGTCCGTACGGGCGGTCCACAGCCGTGACCGGTCGAAGGTAGGGAACCCCCGTGCACGAGGAGCAACCGGAAACCGGACGGTACCGGGTGGACCCGGCCCCCGGCGTCCCCCGGCAGCGCCGCGGGGCCGCCGCACCGACCGCCGAGGAGCCCGCCGCACCGGCCCCGGAGGGCCGCCGGGACACCCGTCGGCGGGCCGCCGCGCTCGCCAGGCGCAGCCGGCGCCGACGCGCCCTCAAGTGGACGGCCGGGGCGGGCGCCCTGGTGATGGTCGCGGGCTGTGGCGGGGCGTACTACCTGTACCGGCACTTCAACGACAACCTGACCTCGGTCAAGGTCCAGCTGGGCGACGAGTCCGAGCGCCCGCCGGCCGCCGGGGACGCGCTGAACGTCCTGGTGATCGGCACGGACAGCCGGGAGGGCCTCGGCCGGGAGTACGGCGACGAGGGCAGCACCGGGCACGCCGACACCACCCTGCTGTTCCACATCGCCAAGGACCGCACCAACGCGACGGTGATCAGCCTCCCGCGCGACCTGATGCTGCCGATCCCGGAGTGCCAGAGCACCCAGGGCAAGAAGATCCCCGGCTCGGCGCGGGAGGAGTTCAACAACAGCCTCGGCCAGGCCGGGCGCGACGCGGGCTGCACCTGGAAGACCGTCGAGAAGAACACCGGGATCCGGGTCGACCACTTCGTGCAGGTCAACTTCGAGGCGGTGAAGAGCCTGTCCACCGCCGTCGGCGGGGTCGAGGTCTGCGCGGCCAAGGACATCAACGACTCCGGCTCCCACCTCAAGATGACCAAGGGCCGGCACGTGGTCCAGGGCGAGGAGGCGCTGGCCTTCGTCCGCACCCGGCACGCGGTCGGCCAGGGCGGCGACCTCACCCGGATCCCGCTCCAGCAGCAGTTCATCAGCTCGATGATCCGCAAGATCAAGAGCGACGACACCCTGACCAGCCCGACCAAGCTCTACAAGCTCGCGGACGCCGCCACCAAG
The DNA here is from genome assembly GCF_042789775.1 of Kitasatospora sp. NPDC056800. Lineage (NCBI taxonomy): Bacteria > Bacillati > Actinomycetota > Actinomycetes > Kitasatosporales > Streptomycetaceae > Kitasatospora > Kitasatospora sp. NPDC056800. Next base: position 22,419 of record NZ_JBHUAL010000074.1, read on the forward strand.
GCGCTCACCGTGGACTCCGGCATCGGCAGCGTGGACAAGCTCAAGGACCTCGCGCTGGACATCGGCAAGGTCGACACCAAGAACATCACCTTCACCACCGCGCCCGTCCTGGACGACCCCAAGGACGAGAACCGGGTGATCCTCAAGCAGCCGGACGCCGGGCAGCTGTTCGCGATGGTCGCGGCCGACCGCTCGCTGACCGAGACCGCCGCCCCGCCCGCCCCCGAGGCACCGGCCGCCGACGCCTCGGCGGCCCCGGCGGCCCCGGCCCCCACCACGCCGGCCGCCACCCTCCCGGCGATCCACCTCAAGACCGCCCAGCTGACGGTCCGCAACGGCAGCGGCAAGCGCGGACAGTCCGGGCCGACCGTGGAGAAGCTCCGGGCGAAGGGCTTCGACCGGGCCGCGGTGGGCAGCGACGCACCGCCCGCCGACACCACCACGGTGTCCTACCCGAGCGGCATGGAGGCCGAGGCCGGCGCCCTGGCCGCCGCCCTCGGCCTGCCCGGCGACGCCGTCCGGCCGGCCGAGAAGTCCGACCCGAAGAACGGGCTGCTGCTGGTGCTCGGCAAGGACGTGCTGACCGCCCCCGCCACCCCGGCGGTGCCCACCGAGGCGCCCGAGGACCTCCAGCGGGTGCAGGCGGACGACACCGACGTCTGCGCCAAGTAGCTACAGCGGTACGAGGGTTCCGCCCTGCTCGCGGTAGCGCTCGGCGGTCCGGGGGCACTGCCAGCCGCCGTCCCCGGCGGGCCGCAGCGGCTCGCCGGCCCGGCCCACCCAGCCGATCCGGCGGGCCGGGACACCGGCGACCAGGGCGAAGTCCGGGACGTCCCGGTGCACCACGGCGCCGGCCGCGACCAGGGCCCAGCGGCCGACCGTCACCCCGGCGACCAGCACCGCCCGGCCGCCGATCGAGCAGCCGTGACGGAGCGTCACCCCTTCGGCACGCCAGTCGAGTTGGCCCTTGGGGCGGCCGTCTGGGGTGACCGCGCGCGGGTACCGGTCGTTGGTGAGGACGGCGGCCGGGCCGATGAACACCCCGTCCTCGACCACCGCCGGCTCGTACACCAGCGCGTGGTTCTGCACCTTGACCCGGTCCCCGATCCGGACGCCGGGGCCGACGTACGCGCCGCGGCCGATCACGCAGTCCGCGCCGACCACCGCGTCCTCGCGGACCTGGGCGAGGTGCCAGACCGTCGTCCCGGCGCCGATCGCGGCCCGTTCGTCGACGTCCGCGCTCGGCTCGATCCGGGCCGCGCCCGACCCGTCCTCAACTGTCGCCATGCGCACCGACGATAGCGGTGCCGAGAAGGGTGCCGGACGGGTTCCGGGTGGTGCCGCCGAGGAGGCGTCGAGAAGGCGCCGGGGCGGCTGCCGAAACGAATCGGCGGATCCGCGGATCAGCCGGTCTTCGAGAGCACGTCCTTGGCGGCCGGGCCGACGCTGGCGATCACTCGCCGGGCCAGCGAGCGCGGTGAGGTCAGGAAGCCGAAGCCCCAGCTGAGGTGCATGGTCGCGAAGGCCACCGGCAGCAGCGCCTTGGCCTTGAACGACAGGCCGCGCCCCTCGACCGCCGCGCCGCCGAGGATGCCCAGCAGGTACGCGCCGGGCACCGCGAGGAAGGCCGGGTGGACGGCGGCGCCGAGCCCCAGCCCGAGCAGGACCGCCGCCAGCGCGGCCGGCGGGGCGAGGTAGCGCAGGTTGACCGAGCCCCGGTGGTAGCGGGTGACCACCCGGCGCCAGCGGCCGTAGTCCTTGTACTGCTTGGCCAGCGCCCGCACCGAGGGGCGGGGCCGGTACGTCACCTTGAGCTGCGGGGTGAACCAGACCAGGCCGCCGTCCTGGCGGATCCGGTAGTTCAGCTCCCAGTCCTGGGCGCGGATGAACTCCTCGTTGTAGCCGCCGAGCTTCTCCAGCACCTCGCGCCGGAACACCCCGAGGTAGACGGTGTCCGCCGGGCCGGCCAGGCCGCCGGTGTGGAAGGCCGCGTTCCCGACGCCGATCTTGGAGGTCATCGCGGCGGCGACCGCGTTCTCCCACTCGGTCTCGCCCTCGGCGTGCATGATGCCGCCGACGTTGGCCGCGTCCATCTCGCCGAGCAGCCGGACCGCCGTGGTGATGTAGCCGGGGGTGAGCAGGCCGTGGCCGTCCACGCGCACGACTATCGGGTGCCGGGAGCCCCGGATCGCGGCGTTCAGCCCGGCCGGCGTCCGGCCGGTGGGGTTCGCCACCGTCCGCACCCGCGGGTCCTCGGCCACCAGCTCGGCCGCGATCTCCGCGGTGCGGTCGGTGGAGGGGCCGAGGGCGATCACCACCTCCATCGGCCCGGGGTACTCCTGGTCCAGGATGCGCCGGACCGCCGTGCGCAGGTGACGTTCCTCGTTGAGCACCGGCATGATCACGGAAACAGCCGGCAGCTCCTCAGCAGCCTTGGTGTTCATCGGGGCCAACCGTACCGGTGCGGACGTGTCCTCGTCTTGTCCCGGTCCGGGCTGCCGGGGACGCCTCGCGGTGCCGCGCCGGTGCTGTGATCAAGAACACCGTACTCCCCCTTACGCGCAGGCCGGAAGCGGTGTGGATCCGGTGGCGGTCCGGGGTGGGTTCAGAGTGCGTAGTGGGCGACGGTGAACACCGCGTAGCCGGTCAGCGCGAGCCGGTTCACCAGGTGCTGGGGGCCGCCCAGCCGGTCCGGCAGGGCCTGTGCCGGGCGCAGGTCGGGGCGGTGGGCGGCGGTGGCGACGGTCCGGGCCACCGCGCCCGGGTCGTACCGGCCGCCGAAGAGGGCGGCCAGCCAGACCGCCGGGCGGCTGAAGAAGGAGAACTCCCGCCCGCCGTGCAGCCGGATGGTGAGCAGGTTCCGGTGCGCCGCCGCCGCCGAGATCTCCGCCCACCGGTAGCAACGGGTGCGCAGCGCGGTGGCCACCCGCAGGCCGTTGCGGTCGGCGACCAGCTGCCAGGACAGCGTCTGGGCGCAGGCCAGGATCGCCAGCGAGCCGATCCACAGCGGGCGCAGCAGCCCCTCCCACCAGCCGTCGTCGTCGAGCAGCACCACGGCGGCGGCGACCACCAGCGCGGCCACCGGTCCGGCGGCCGCGCGCAGCGGCAGCGGCATCTCCCAGCGGCGGGCGGCCAGCGGCTCGGCGTCCGGACCGGCCGCCGGGGCGGCGGCGACGGTCTCGGCGGTCAGCGCGGCGACGGCCAGGTCGCGCTCGCGGTAGCGCCCGGAGCGCCGGCCGACGCGCGGGGGCCGGGCGGCGGGAGCGACCACGGCCGCCACCCAGTGCGGGTCGCCGTCCAGCAGGCCGGGGCGGACGAGGAGCTGGTGGTCGGGCCCGTCCGGGCCGCCGTACAGCACGGCGGGCACGCTGCGGCCGGCCCGGGCCAGCCACTCGGCGGCCTCGGCCGGGGTCGCCCGGTCGAACAGCTCCCAGTGCTCCTCCTCGTCCTCGTCGTGGTCGAGCACCGGGTCGGGGTAGTCGGCGTCCTCGTCCTCGGTCTCCAGGTATTCGGGCACCCAGGCCGGGGCCGCGCCGTCCGGGGCGGCGTTCCGGGCCCAGCGGTAGCGGTCGCGCTCGACCAGCCGCCAGAGCCCGGGGCCGTCCGGTGGGCCGTCCAGCGGCAGCACCAGCAGGTCGCCGCGGGCGTCGGCGCGCACCCGGACAGCGAGCGCGGGGCCGGCTCCGGCGAAGGCGGGCCTGCCCCGGCGGGCGCTCGCGACGGCGGCCGAGCCGAGCAGCACCAGGCCGGGCAGGGCGATCAGGCCGCCGGCGGCCAGCTGGCCGGAGACGTCGTAGTCGTCGCCGAGGGCGCGCACCGAGTCGCCGTCCACCAGCAGCGGGACGGGCTCGCCGGGCTGGGGCCGGCGCTGCCACCAGACGTCCAGGGCGGCGGTGCGCTCGGGGCCGCCGCCGGGCGGCTGGAAGCGGACGGTCAGCGCGCCGTCCCGGTCGCTCCCGTCCGCGGTGCCGGTCACCCGGGTGGCCCGCTCGGCGGCGCCGTCCGCCCGGGCCTGCGCCCAGAGGCCGTACACCGGGAAGGTCACGGCGACCACCAGCAGCAGGACGCCGAGGGCGCGGCGCAGCACGGGCGGGCCGTCCCGGTGGACGGGCGAGGGCCCGCCGGCGGCGCTCCAGGGATAGGGGACGGGCGGGGCCATCAGCTCGTCCAGCTGCTGGCGGGCGCGGCGGCGGCCGGACTCGGCGCCGAGCAGGACGGCGGTGAGCAGCACGTGCAGCAGCACCGCCGACCAGCGGGCGACCGGGGTGACCAGGCCCTCCGGGAGGTACCAGAGCAGCGCCAGGACGACCGGCGGGACGAGCACCCGGACCCGGGCCCTGGTGGCCAGCAGGACGATCTCGGCCAGCACCGACCAGCCGGCCAGCCCCGAGCCCCAGGTGTCCCGGCAGACGTTCTGGACGTTGCACCGGCCCACGTCCGGCTCCACCGCGCCGGCCAGGACCACGAACGCGAGCGGCACCAGCGCGAGCCAGCGGCCGTCCAGCCGCCAGGCGGTCCGGGCGGCGCGCCAGCGGGCGGCGGCCGCGCTGGTGAGGGGCGCTGCGCTGGGCAGGGGCGGGGCGTCCGAGGGGAGCATCGGACGATCATCCCAGCACCCGGGAAGCGGACGGTACGCCCGCCGGACCGGCCCGGACCTGCGGGGGCGGGGCACGGCGCAGGGGCCGGGTGCTGTGCGCACCCGGCCCCTGTCCCCCGTGCCCCCGGTCCCCCGTGGGTCCCCCCGTTTCCCCCGTTCCCCCGTTCCCCCGTTCCCCCACGGGTCCCCCCGTGTCCCCCGTGGTCCGGGCCCGGCGCCCCCCGGCGCCGGGTCAGTCCGTCGCGATGGCCGCGAGGACGTTCATGCGTCCGGCCCGGAAGGCCGGGACGAGTGCGGCGAACAGGCCGATCAGCACCGAGGCGACCAGCGTGACCGCCACCGTGACGGTCGGGACGGAGAGCGTCCCGAGGCCCTGGTCCCGCAGCACCCGCTGGGCGGTGACGCCCCAGCCGAGGCCCAGTCCGGTGCCGAGGACGGCGCCGAACACCGCGATCACCACGGACTCCAGCCGGATCATCCGGCGCAGCTGGCGGCGGGAGAGCCCGATCGCCCGCAGCAGGCCGATCTCGCGGGTCCGCTCGACCACCGACAGCGCCAGGGTGTTGACCACGCCGAGCACCGCGACCGTGATCGAGAGGGCGACCAGCCCGTAGATCAGGTAGAGCAGGGTGTTGATCTGGGACTGGGCGAGCTCCTTGTAGCCGGCCCGGTCCTTGATGGTGAGCTGCGGGTACTCCTTCAGCCCGTCCTCCAGTGCGGTCAGCGTCCGGTCGACGTCGGCGCCCGGGGAGGCCTTGGCGAAGAAGGTCCACACCGGCGGCTGCTCGGCGGCCGGGACGACCTTCTCCATGGTGTCCATGGCCACGAAGGAGCCGTCGCCGAACAGCTCGCCCTTGCCGAAGACCGCGCCGACCGGCACCGTCTGGGTGCGGCCCTGGCCGTAGTCGACGGTGACCTGGTCGCCGACCTTCAGGCCGTGGTCCTTGGCGAAGGCGGCGCCGATGCCCAGCGAGCCGCGCTGGAGCGAGTCCACCGCACCGGAGTCGACGGTCGGCCGGAAGTCGGTGCCGAAGAAGGACGGCGGCACGGCGGTCAGCGGGGTCTTGGCCTTCTGCCCGTCCGGCAGCTGGACCTTGGCGGCGAAGAACCGCTGGGTGGTGACGTGGTCGATGCCCGGGGTCTTCCGGACCGCGTCCGTCATCTCGGGGGTGATCGCGGTACGGCCGCCGGAGACGATGTAGTCCGCGCCCACCGACTTGTCGATCTGCGCGCTGGTCGAGGTGACGGCCGAGGAGCTGAACACCGCGGAGGCGATCACCAGCGCCAGGCCGATCATCAGCGCGGCGGCGGTGGCGCCGGTGCGGCGCGGGTTGCGCATCGCGTTGCGCTGGGCGAGCCTGCCGGACGGGCCGAACAGCGCCGGCAGCAGCGCGCCGAGCACCCGGACGACGGCCGAGGCCAGCAGCGGGCCGAGCACCACGAAGCCGATCAGGGTGAGCACCACGCCGAGGCCCAGGTACCGGCCGCCGGTGGCCGCCTTCTCCGCCCCCGCGCCGAGCACCAGGACCGAGCCGCCGCCCGCCGTCAGCAGCAGGCCGAGGCCGGTGCGGACGAGGTTGGCCCGGGCCTCCGCCGGGGTGCCGTGGTCGCGCAGCGCGGCCATCGGCGAGATCCGGCTCGCCCGGCGGGCCGGGAACCAGGCCGCGACCAGGGTGACCACGATGCCCAGCGCGTACCCGGCGACGAACACGTCCGGCCCGATCTGCAGGTCGGCCGCCTCCAGGTCCATGCCGATCGCCGTCATCAGCTTGATCAGGCCGACCGCCACGCCCAGGCCGGCCGCGACCCCGAGGGTCGAGCCGAGCACGCCCAGGATCAGCGCCTCGACCAGCACCGAGCGGTTGACCTGCCGCCGGCTGCCGCCGATGGCGCGCAGCAGGCCGATCTCCCGGGTGCGCTGGGCGACCAGCATCGAGAAGGTGTTGACGATCAGGAAGGCGCCGACGATCGCCGAGACGAAGGCGAAGCCGAGCATCGCGTACTTCATGAAGCCGAGGCCCTTGCCGACCTGCTCGCTGCGGTCGGCCTTCTGCTCGGCCGCCGTCTTCACCTGGTACCCGCCGCCGAGCCGGGCCAGCGCGTCGGCCTTGAGCCGGTCGTCGCCGCGGCTGCCGTCGCCGTACGCCTCGACGGTGCTGAAGGCCGGCCCGCCGAGCAGCGCCTGCTGGGCGGTCGGGGTGTCCAGGAAGCCGAGCGCCGCGCCCGGGTTGGTGGTGGTGAAGGTGCCGATGCCGACGATGGTGAAGTCGTGCCGGCCGAGGGGGTTCTCGACCCTGAGCGTGTCACCGAGGGCGAGCTTGGCCTTCTTCACGGTGTCCGCGTCCAGCAGCAGCTCGGTCGGGCCGCGCGGCGTGTGGCCGGAGGTGACCTTCAGCGGGTTGCCCGGGGTGTCGGTCCAGTTGCCGAGCAGGGTGGGCGCGCCGGTGGTCGGGCCGACCAGCTTGTTGGTGGCCGGGTTGATCATGACGGCGTTCTCGACCAGGACCTGGCCGACGGCGCTCTTCACCCCGGGCAGCGCGGCGACCTGCCGCTCCAGCGCGACCGGGACGGTCGGCGGCTTGACGGCGGCCTGCTGCTCCTCGTCCTCGGCCGGCTTGGGCGGCTGGACCGAGACGTCGGAGGAGGTCGCGGCGAAGAGCTTGTCGAAGGTGCCGGTGGCGGTGTTGGAGAACACCAGGGTGCCGGAGACGAAGGCCACCGACAGCACGACGGCAATGAGCGAGAGCGCCATCCGGCCCTTGTGGGCGAGGAAGCTCCGCAGTGAGGTCTTGAGCAGCATGATGGTGTCGTCCCGCCGCTCAGCTGGTGCGCTTGCCGTCGAAACGGCGCATGCGTTCGAGGACGGAGTCGGCGGTGGGCGCGTACATCTCGTCCACGATCACGCCGTCGGCGAGGAAGAGCACGCGGTCCGCGTAGCCGGCGGCGACCGGGTCGTGGGTGACCATCACGATGGTCTGGCCCAGCTCGTCCACCGAGCGGCGCAGGAAGGTCAGCACCTCGGCACCGGACCGGGAGTCCAGGTTCCCGGTGGGCTCGTCACCGAAGATGATCTCGGGGCGGGCGGCCAGTGCCCGGGCCACCGCGACGCGCTGCTGCTGGCCGCCGGAGAGCTGGGCGGGGCGGTGCTTGAGCCGGCCGGACAGGCCGACCGTCTCCACCACCTGGTCCAGCCAGGCCTGGTCGGGCCTGCGCCCGGCGATGTCCATCGGGAGCGTGATGTTCTCCAGCGCGTTCAGCGTCGGGAGCAGGTTGAAGGCCTGGAAGATGAAGCCGATCTTGTCGCGCCGGAGCCTGGTGAGCTGCTTGTCCTTCAGGCCGGTGATCTCGGTGTCGCCGATCCGGATCTGCCCGGAGGTGACCGTGTCGAGGCCCGCCAGGCAGTGCATCAGGGTGGACTTGCCGGAGCCCGACGGCCCCATGATCGCGGTGAACCGGCCGCGCTGGATGTCGACGTCGACCGCGTCGAGCGCGGTCACCCTGGTCTCGCCCGAGCCGTACGCCTTGGTGACCTGACGGGCCGACGCGGCGACGGCGGGCGCCCCGCCGGGAAGCTGGGGGTCGTACACGGCTGCTGCTGCCGTCGTCACTGGGACACTCCTAAGGAAGATGCGCTCACCCGTTGGCCCCCAGCCTCACGGGCCCGCCCGCCGCGCGACATGGCGCGGGCGGTAGTCCTCGACCGGGAGTTGTCTCCACCCTCCCGGTGGACCTGGCCACCGGACCCGGCGCAACCGGGCCGCTTCCTGGCGGGTGGGGATGTGTGAACCACGTTAGGAGTCGGCGGCGGAGCGCTCGTCATCCGCCGGAATGAAGCCTCTCAACCAAGGTTCTACGGGCCACGGAGCGGCTCCCCCTAGGGGTCGCCGCGGCCCGTCTCGGGGACGCCCCGTACGGGCCGGCGGCGACGGTCCGTCAGCTCGTCAGCGCGGGTGCGGCCAGCCGCTCCAGGGCCGTGGCGAAGCCGTCCACGACCGGGGCCAGCAGCGTTTCGGTCTCGCGCTCCACCAGGGTCGTCCCGTCCTCCCGGGCGGTGATGTGGCGGTCGAGCACGAACCAGCCCTGGGTGATGTGGCCGGCGCCCATCGAGCTGAGCACCGGGCGCAGCGCGTAGTCCACCGCGAGGACGTGCGCGGGCGAGCCGCCGGTGGCGAGCGGCAGGACGGCCTTGCCGGCCAGGGCGTACTGCGGGAGCACGTCCAGCAGGGCCTTCAGCAGGCCCGAGTAGGCGGCCTTGTAGACGGGGGTGCCGACGACCACGCCGTCGGCGCGGGCGAACAGCTCGGTGACGGCGACGATCTCGGGGTGGTCGAAGTCGCCCGACAGCAGCGCGTGCGCGGGCAGGCTGCGGGCCTCGAAGGGGACGACGTGGTGGCCGCGCTCCGCCAGCCGCGCGTCGACGTGGCGCAGCAGGCGGGTGGTGCGGGAGGTGGCGGACGGGGAGCCGGAAACGGACAGGACGACGGCCATGGGTTTCACCTCTGGCTGGAAGCGGGGCGGCGCGGCGCGGCGGAGTGCGGCGGCGGGGGAAGGCGCCGCGGTGGGGGCCGGTACCGGGGGCGGTGCGGGAACGGTGCGGGGGGGGCGTTGCGGGGCACCGGGCGCTACGTCGGCGGACGTGCGGGGCCTGCGGGGAGTACGGGGACCCGACGGGCGCGTGTCAGCCGCGACAGAGCGAACAGGCCACACCGCGCCGCAGGTCGACGTGCCGCCGACGCGTGAGTGCCCAACGCTGATCCATGCCTGGAATGCAAACACGCTGTGTTCGAGCTGGTCAAGAAACGTTTCAGCCGCTGGAACGGCGGGTGTCCGGATGTTTCGGCGGAACGATTCGGGGCGTGCATCAAAACTGCTACAAGAGGCCTGGTGGGCCCCCCGGGGGGAGTCAGCCCGACCGGGGTCGGGCATCCTCGTCGGCATGAACACGTGGCAGGAGGGCCGCCCGGGGGGCGGCGGGAACCCGTACGGCGGCAGCGGTGGAGGCGGCTCGGCCGAGCCGCCGCTGCCGTCCTCGCTGAACCCGCGCGGGCCGGGGGCGGCCGCGCCACGGCAGCCGCGACAGCCCGGGGGGCAGCCGGGGCAACCGGGGCAGTCCCGGCTGGGCGGCGTCCCGCCGCAGGGGGCCGGCGCACCCGGCGCCCGTCCCGGCGGCCCGGGGCGCCCCGGTGGTCCCGGCGGCCCGGGCGGGCCCGGCGGTCCCGGTGGCCAGGGTGGTCAGGGTGGTCAGGGCCGCCCCGGCGGTCCCGGCGGCCCCGGCGGCACCCGCCCGCCCGGTGCCCAGGCCCGGCGCTGGTCGCGGCGGCGGATCGTGAAGTGGTCGGTCTTCGGCCTGCTGATCGCCGTCATGGTGACCGCCGTCTCCACCTGGTTCTGGGCAGACTCCAAGCTCAACCACGAGAACGTGCTCGCCGACTACCCCGGCCGCCCCGCCGCGGGCAAGGGCACCAACTGGCTGATCGTCGGCTCCGACAGCCGCCAGGGCCTCACCGACTCCGAGCAGGACGACCTGCACACCGGGCACGACACCGAGGGCAAGCGCAGCGACTCGATGATGATCCTGCACGTCGGGGACAACGGGAACACCCTGATGAGCATCCCGCGCGACTCCTGGGTGCCGATCCCCGAGCACCCGGGCAGCAACGGCAAGCCGGTCAAGGGCACCACCGCGAAGATCAACTCGGCCTTCGGCAACGGCGGCGGCCGCCTGCTGGTCCAGACCGTCGAGCAGAACACCGGCATACGGATCGACCACTACGCCGAGATCGGCTTCGGCGGCTTCGTCGGCATCGTCGACTCGATCGGCGGCGTCGAGATGAAGATCGACCAGGACGTCAAGGACAAGGACTCCGGGCTCGACCTCAAGGCCGGCGACCAGACCCTCACCGGCAAGCAGGCCCTGGCCTTCGTCCGCCAGCGCCACCAGATGGCCGACCAGGACCTCGGCCGGATGCGCAACCAGCAGAAGTTCCTCGGCGCCCTCGCCCACCAGGCCGCCTCCCCGGGCAACCTGATGAACCCGTTCACCTTCTACCCGCTGGTCGACTCCGCGCTCGGCACCCTGATCGTCGACGAGGACTGCGGGCTGACCGACCTCGGCTCGCTCTTCCTCGCCATGAAGGACGTCAACGGCGGCAGCGGCAAGTCGCTGACCGTGCCGATCGGCAACCCGGACTACCGGACCAAGACCGGCGAGTCCGCCGTGCTCTGGGACGCCGGCAAGTCCAAGCAGGTCTTCGACGCCTTCAAGAACGACACCGCGGTGCCGGAGTTCAAGTAGTCGGCCACTTCGCGTGACCGCTCCACCACAATGAGTGGATGCCACTCGTCACCGCACTGATCCGCCGCCGTCGCCACCGCCTCCTGGGCCGCCTGGTCCAGGAGGCGCTCGCGTTGTACGGGATGGAGGTGCCCGCCGCCTGCGAGATCGGGCCCGGGCTGATGGTCTTCCACCGCGGCTTCGGCACCGTGCTGCACCCGTACACCACCCTCGGCGCCGGCGTGACGCTCTACAACGGCGTGACCATCGGCCGGGCCGACCCCTGGGTGCCGCAGGAGGAGAGCGCGATGCGGCGGGTGGTGGTCGAGGACGGGGCGGTGCTGTGCGCGGGCGCCAAGGTGGTGTGCAAGGAGGGCGTGCTGACCGTCGGCGCGGGCACCGTCGTCGGGGCCAACGCGGTGCTCACCCGCTCGACCGGCCCCGGCGAGATCTGGGCCGGCGCACCGGCGCGCAAGGTGGGGACGCGGGCGGGCGACTGGGGGCCCGCGGCGGCGCCGGCCCGGCCCGCTCCGAGCCCCGCCTGAACGCGCGGGGGTACGGGACGTGCCATGCGGCCTAGACGTACGGCAGCAGGCCGGTGCCGCACTCCGGGAAGCGGACCAGCCACTCCCCCTCGCCGCCGGCCGCCTCCTCGGTCGCGCCCGAGAAGCCGTAGTGGATCGGCTGCCCGTCGCCGCCCAGCCACCGCGCGTGGGTCAGCTGCACCGACAGCGAGGCCGGGCGGTGCGCGGCGGCGGCCGCCGACACGGGCGGCGCGGGCTGCTCCAGCACCAGCTCGTGCTCGGTCTCGCCCGGCCGGAAGGTCACCACCGTCTCGGTGCCCGGGCGGCGCGGGAAGGCGCCCGCCGGGTCCGTCCAGTACGCGGCGACCATCACCGCGAGGGTGCCCTCCAGGCTGCCGGTGTCCGGCCGCACGTACTCCTCGTCCGCGATCCAGCGGGAGTGGTGGCGGACCTCCTCCGGGCCCCACCGCTCGTCCCAGCGCACCCAGTAGCCCGCCACCCGCTTGACGGTCATGCCCTCGCGGGCGACCCGGACGGCGAACCGCGCCGGGCCGACCGGCTCGCAGCCGGCCAGGGAGACCACCGTCACCTGTTCGTAGGTCACCTCGCCGTCGTCGGCGCCCTGCTCCATCATCGGTCAACCACCTTGCCGCAGAGTCGAGTTCGGCCGCGGCTGGGGCCGCGTCCGAATCGAGCGTAGGGCTCCGGCGCAGGCAGGCCGCACGATTGCCCGGTTCCGGCCCGGACGGCCGCGCTCCGGGCTACCCTGCCCGCCGCACGGCGGCGCCCGGCGCGAAAGGGGGCGGGAACCGGGCGGCGTCCGGGTGCGGGCGCGGGTACGGGGGCGGACGCGAAACCGCCCCGGAGCGGGAGATCGGAAGATCCGACGTCCCGCTCCGGGGCGGTGCGTGCCAGGTGGCGGCGGTGCTTAGGCGACCACGCCGGACTTGGCGATGGTGATCTTGGCCGAGGTGCGGCCGCTCTGCGAGCCGAGGCCCTCGATCTTCTTGACCAGGTCCATGCCCTCGAGGACCTCGCCGAAGACGACGTGCTTGCCGTCCAGCCAGTCGGTGACGATGGTGGTGATGAAGAACTGCGAGCCGTTGGTGTTGCGGCCGGCGTTGGCCATCGACAGCAGACCCGGGCGGTCGTGCTTCATCTTGAAGTTCTCGTCGGCGAACTTCTCGCCGTAGATGCTCTTGCCGCCGGTGCCGTTGTGGTTGGTGAAGTCACCACCCTGGAGCATGAAGGCCGGGATCACGCGGTGGAAGCCGGAGCCCTCGTAGCCGAAGCCGTTCTGGCCGGTGGCCAGCTCGCGGAAGTTCTGGGCGGTCTTGGGGACGACGTCGTCGTAGAGCTTGAAGACGATCCGGCCGGCCGCCTCGCCGTTGATCTCGATGTCGAAGAAAACGTTGGAAGACATGCAGGGATCATGGCACGATCGCCTGTTCCTCGCGCGTCACCCCCGGTCGGGCCGGGCCGGACACCGCTGTGTTATCCGGTTCCGCCCCCCGCGCCGGGACCGGGAAGCTACCATCGATGTCAGGTTTCCGGGCGGCCCGATCCGCGACGGCGGGCGGGGCCGGTGAACGGCGACGGCGGACGGCGACGGCGGCACGGGACGGGGTGGGCGGCATGCGGATCGGCGAACTGGCCCGGCGGACGGGTGTGAGCGAGCGCTCGCTGCGCTACTACGAGCAGCAGGGCCTGCTGGCCGCCCGCCGCACCGAGGGCGGCCACCGGGAGTACCCGGAGGCCGCCGTCGACCGGGTGGTGCACATCCAGGAGCTGTTCGCGGCCGGACTGCACAGCCGGACCATCTACAAGATCCTCCCCTGCATGCGGGACTCCGACGGCAGCCCGAACGAGATCGCCACCCCGCTCCTGGTCGAGGAGCTCACCGCGGAGCGCCAGCGGATCGACCGGACGATCGACGACCTGCTCCGCTCCCGCGAGGTGCTGGACGAGGTGATCGCGACCGCCTCCGGGCAGCCGTCGGCCCCGGCCGCCTGACGTGCGGCCGTCGGCGCCCGGCATCCGGCCTCCGGTTCAGCCCCTGGCCACCGGCTTGCGGGCCAGCAGGTAGGCCTGCGGGGTCCTCTCGTCGCCCTCCGGCTCCCGGACCGTACGGGAGGTGACCGGCAGGCCCGCCTCCCGGGCCAGCTCCTCGACGTGCTCCGGCCGCAGCCGGCGGAAGTCCAGCGACACCGGCTGCCCGAACGGCCGCTCCAGGTGCAGGGGCCGGTCGCCGACCTGGAAGGCGAGCATCAGGTGGCCGCCGGGGGCGAGCACCCGGGCGAACTCGGCGAACACCTCGGGGAGCCGCTCCGCCGGGGTGTGGATGATCGAGTACCAGGCCACCACGCCGGTCAACTCCCCGTCCCGGAAGGGGAGGTCGAACATCGAGCCGACGCTGAACGGCACCTCCGGGTGGGCCTTCCGGGCCAGCTCGACCATCCGCGGCGAGAGGTCGATCCCGCGCACGTCCACGCCGAGGCCGTGCAGGGGCCCGGTCATCCGGCCCGGGCCGCAGCCGACTTCGGCCGCCCTGCCGTCCGGCCGCTCGGCGCGGACCAGGTCGGCGAAGAGCCTCAGCATCGCCCGGTCCATCGGCATGCGGTCCAGCGCGTCCCGGAAGAGCTCGGTGTACTCGGTGGCGACGGCGTCGTAGAACGCCCTGGTCTCGGTGAGGAAGCCCGGCTCGGTCATGGCCCCGGACCCTACCCGGCGGCCGCCGGACCGCGGCAGGCCGCGGCGGTCCTACAACTCCCGTTCGGCGACGGCCTGGTCGCCGCTGAGCTCACCGGTCGGGCGGAAGCCGAGGCGGGCGTAGAACTCCGCCGGGCCGTCCGGGCCCGGGTGGTAGGTGACGGTGGCGCGGATGCCGCCGCGGCGGCGGATCTCGGCGCAGACCTGCTCGACGGCGAAGCGGCCGTACCCGCCGCGCTGCTGCCCGGCGTCGACCAGCAGCCGCCACAGGCCGGAGCGGGGGCGGTCGCCGGGGTGGTCGGGGTGGAAGACGATGTCGAAGAAGGCCATCACGAAGCCGACCGGCCGCCCGTCCTCCAGGATCAGCCGGGGCCAGGCCGTCTCCCCGTACGCGTACGCCTCGGCCAGCGACTTCACCACCGGCGCCACCAGGTGCTCCTGGTCGGGGCGGACCCGCAGGGCGAGGGCGGCGTCGATGTTCCCGGGGGTGATCGGGGCCAGGCTGAGCGTGGCGGGCGGTGCGGACGGCGTGGTCGTCGCGGCGGGCGTGGAGGACATGGCGGGCAGCCTACGGAGCGCGGCCGCCCGCCGTCGCACGGTTTTCCGGCCCCCGACCGCGGACGGGCGATCGGGGGCCGGGACCGGCCGTCGGTGCGTGTGTGTGCGCGTTACGGGAGGTTGCGGGCCATCACGATCCGCTGGACCTGGTTGGTCCCCTCGTAGATCTGCGTGATCTTCGCGTCCCGCATCATCCGCTCCACCGGGTAGTCCCGCGTGTACCCGTACCCGCCCAGCAACTGCACCGCGTCCGTCGTGATCTCCATCGCCGCGTCCGACGCGAAGCACTTCGCCGCCGCACCGAAGAACGTCAGATCCGCGTCCCCCCGCTGCGACTTCGCCGCCGCCGCGTACGTCAACTGCCGCGCCGCCTCCAGCTTCATCGCCATGTCCGCCAGCATGAACTGCACACCCTGGAACTCCGCGATCGCCTTCCCGAACTGCCGGCGCTCCCGCACATACCCGTTCGCGTAGTCCAGCGCACCCTGCGCGATCCCGATCGCCTGCGCCGCGATGGTGACGCGGGTGTGGTCCAGGGTCTTCATCGCCGTCGCGAAACCCGTCCCCTCCGCACCGATCATCCGGTCCGCAGGGATCCGCACGTTGTCGAAGTACACCTCACGCGTCGGCGACCCCTTGATGCCCAGCTTCTTCTCCGGCGCACCGAAGGACACTCCCTCGTCGTCCTTCTCCACCACGAACGCCGAGATGCCCTTCGACCGCTTCTCCGGATCCGTCACCGCCATCACCGTGTAGAACTCGGAGACGCCCGCGTTGGTG
>NZ_JBHUAL010000075.1:0-37809 GCF_042789775.1 Kitasatospora sp. NPDC056800
CCGAACGCTCACTGCGGTCGGCCTGCGCGGAGCTGCGCGCCGCGTCGTCCCCGCTCCAGGGGCTGATCGACGCGGGCTACTGGCTGGTCGAGGCCCTCGGGACGGACCCGGTGATCCGGGCGGCCTTCCGCCTGGGCCGGGAGGACGGCGGCTGGCAGGCCGCGCCGACCACGGCTGCGCCCGCCACGGTTGCGCCCGTACCCGCGACGGCCAGGCCCGCCGCGGCCGACCCCGGGCAGCAGGCCTTTGCCGACATCCGCGGCTTCCACAGCGTCTGGGCCGGCGTCGTCCGCGACCTGCTGGCCGGCGCCCGCCGCGCGGGCGAGCTGCGCGACCGCTCGGGCGGCCTCGGCCCGGAGACCCTGGTGGTGGCCGCCGCCTGCGGTCTGGAGGTGGTGTTCGCCGACGGCTGCCCCGCCGGGGAGCGTGCCCGCCGGGTCGGCGCCCTCTGGGACTGGCTGCTGCCCTGCCTGGTGCCCCCGGGCCGGGGCGGCGGCTACCGCACCAGGCCGCCGGCCCCGCAGCCCGCCTGAACCCGGTCCGACCCGGGTGGCAGCCCCGGTCCGGACACGGAACCGCCCTCGGTGCCAGCAGGCACCGAGGGCGGTACGTCGACCGCAGGACGGCGGGGATCAGGCGGTGATCGGGGCTGCTACGCCACGAACCGACCGGCGGCCGCGCGGCGCCGGGCCCGGTAGAACAGCGCCCCACCGAGGGTCACCAGCCCGCCCCCGGCCAGGCCGAGGACGGCGACCGGCGCCCCGGCCTGGGGCAGCTCGCCGCCGGGGCCGCCCTTCTGCGGCGGAATCGGATGGTGGCCCGGACGGCTCGGGCAGCCCTTGCCCCCGCCGCCCTTGTGGTCGTGCCCCTTCGGTGGGCAGGGTGCGACGGAGATGCAGAGCTCGACCGGCGGGCTCTGCACGGTCTGCCCCTGCGGGTCGCGGGCGGAGGCCTGGGCGGTGTTGGTGACGCTGCCCGCCTGAGCGTCCGCCTCCGTCACCGTGTACGTGCCGTGGCAGGTGGTGCTCTGCCCCGGGTCGAGGGCGGTCTGCTCGCAGGTCACCTGCCGGACGCGGTCGTCGCCGACGGTGAGGCCGGTCAGCGTGGTGCTCCCGGTGTTGGTGACGGTGTACGTGTAGGTGACGGTGTCACCCGGGTACACGGTCCCGGCGGCGTCGGACCGCTTGGTGACGGCCAGCGAGGAGGTGGCGGTACCGACCGTCACCGTGGCCTGGACCGGTGCGCTCTGCACGGGCCGGCCCTGGGGGTCGGTGCCGTTGGCGTGGGCGGTGTTGGTGACGTGCCCGGCCTGCGCGTCGGCCGCCGTCACGGTGTACGTCCCGTGGCAGGTGGTGCTCTGGCCGGAGGTGAGGGTCGTCTGGTCGCAGGTCACCGACGACACGTGGTCGTCGCTGACGGTGATGCTGTTGATCACCGTCATCCCGGAGTTGGTCACCGTGTAGGTGTAGTGCACTGTGTCACCGACCTGGAACGGCCCGGCGCTGTCGGCCTGCTTGGCGATGGTGAGCGCGGACACCGGGGTGACGACGTCGACGGTGGCCTCGACGGGCGGGCTCTGCACGGGCCGGCCCTGGGGGTCGGTGCCGTCGGCGTGGGCGGTGTTGGTGATGTGCCCGGCCTGGGCGTCGGCCGCCGTGACGGTGTAGGTGCCGTGGCAGGTGGTGTTCTGGCCGGAGGTGAGGGTCGTCTGGTCGCAGGTCACCGACGACACGTGGTCGTCGCTGACGATGATGCTGTTGATCACCGTCATCCCGGAGTTGGTCACCGTGTAGGTGTAGTGCACGGTGTCACCGACCTGGAACGGGCCCGCGCTGTCGGCCTGCTTGGCGATGGTGAGCGCGGACACCGGGGTGACGACGTCCACGGTGGCCTCGACGGGTGGGCTCTGTACCGGCTGGCCCTGGGGGTCGGTGCCGTTGGCGTGGGCGGTGTTGGTGATGTGCCCGGCCTGGGCGTCGGCCGCCGTCACGGTGTACGTCCCGTGGCAGGTGGTGTTCTGGCCGGGCTCCAGGGTCGTCCGGTCGCAGCTCACGGACGAGACGTGGTCGTCGGCCACGGTCAGGTCGTCGACCACCGTCGTCCCGGAGTTGGTCACCGTGTAGGTGTACGCGACGGTGTCGCCGACGTGGAACGGCCCGGCGCTGTCGGCCCGCTTCGTCAGGTCGAGCTTCGGGACGCCCGCCACCGGCAGCGTCACCTGGGCGATCGGGCTCTGCACCAGCTCGCCCAGCGGCCCGGTGCTGTCCGCCTGGGCCGTGTTGGTGACGTGGCCGAGCTGCTCGTCGGCGGCGGTCACCGTGTAGGTGCCGTGGCAGGTGGCGGCCTGCCCCGCGAGCAGGGTGGTGTGGTCGCAGGTCACGTTCTGGACGTGGTCGTCGGCCACGCTCACGTCGGTCAGCGTGGTCGTGCCGGTGTTGGTCACCGTGTAGGTGTAGGTGACGGTGTCCCCGGCGTGGACCGGACCGGGGGTGCCGGCCTGCTTCGTCAGGGAGATCGAGGACGGGCCGATCACCGTGACGGTGGCCTGGGCCTCCGCGGTGACCGGCCGGCCGTCCGAGGTCCCGTTGGCCGTGGCGTGGTTGAGCACCTTCCCGTCCTGGGCGTCGGCCGCCGTCACGACGTAGGTGCCGTGGCAGACCGTGCTGTCCCCGGGGCTGCCGGCCGGTGCCAGGACGGTGGAGTCGCAGGTGATCCCGGTGGCCTTGTCGTCCGTCACCGAGAGCGCCGTCACGGGGCTGCCGCCGGTGTTGGTGACCACGTAGCTGTACGGCACGGTGTCGCCGACGTGGAACGGCTCGGGCGCGTCGACGTGCTTGGTCAGCGTGATGCCCGGCGGCGCCACCACCGGCAGGGTGACCGTGTCGGGCGGCGAGGTGACCGGGCCGACGTCGGTGGTTCCGGTGGCCTGGGCGGTGTTGGTCACGTGGCCCTGGGCGGCGTCCGCGGCGGTGACCAGGTACGTCGCCGTACACGTCACCGTCTCACCGGGTGCCAGGGTGCTCACCGGGCAGGTGACCGGCCCGACCTTCGGGTCGTTGACGGCCAGGTTGGCGATCGGCACGTTCCCGGAGTTGGTGACCACGAAGTCGTACGGGATCGGGGTGCCCACCGTCAGCAGCCCGGGCAGCGGCTCGTGCGGCTGCTTGACCAGGTTCAGCTCGGGCAGCGGCTGGTCGGTGTAGATCACCACGTTGCGGATCAGGTGGACGTCGGTGAACAGGCCGGTGGAGCCGGCGAAGCCGAACTTGTAGGTCGAGGGCACCGGTTCCGGTGCCGGGGTCTGGAGCACCTGGTGCGAGCCGGTGCCGTCGTTGAAGTCGACGGAGACCGTCAGCACCGGGGAGGGCGCCGGCGTCAGGTGCACGTTCACCCGGCGGCGCGAGGGCTCCAGCAGGGTCTGGGCCTCAGCTGGGGTCACCCCGGCCGGCAGCGTGGTGAGCGGGCCCTGGAGCTTGCCGGGCAGGGTGGAGGGCCACGGGCCGTTGGTGGTGAAGTTGCCGGTCGTCGCGGTGAGGAAGCAGTAGCCGGTGGTGCCGTCGCCGGGGCCGCGGACGGTGACCATGTTGGCGCCGGGCGCGGGAACGCGGAAGGACGTACCGGCGGGGGAGCGCTGGGAGCAGCCGTTGCCGCGCTGCTCCCAGTCGCCGAAGTAGTTGCCGAGCACGTCGAGCCCGACGCCGAGGTAGCCGCGGTCGACGCCGGGCAGGAAGCCGAGGTTCGGGTTGTCGTCGGGCAGCTTCTGGGCGTAGCCGAGGCTGCCGCCGAACGCGCCGGGGTGGGTGAGCGAGACGTCGCCGTTCACCAGGAAGAACGAGATGCCGTCGGCCGGGGTGTTCGGCGTGGTGCTGCCGTACTGCCACTGGTCGAACGTCACGTCCAGGCCGTTGCCGGCGGGCAGGGCCTGGTCGAAGAGCACCGCGCCGCTCTGGTCGTTGCCGGAGTCGGTGATCCGCAGGTAGCCGAGCGGCGCGGAGTCCAGCGGCGGCACCGGGCCGGTCTCGGCGGCGGGGCAGCCGCCGAGCGGGTGGTCGCCCGGCCCGGGCTGGGCGGGGGCCGCGCCGGTGAGGCAGGCGGAGCCGACGGCGATGAAGCGCGAGTCGGCGGTGGCACCGGTGAAGGCCTCCTGGAGCAGCGGGGTGCCGGTGGCCCGGACCCGCTCCGGCAGCGGCGCGGCGGGGTGGTGCGCGGGCGTGACGGCCTGGGCGAGCGGGGCGGCGAGGCCTGCGCCGAGCAAACCCAGCGTGGCCGCGGCGCTGATGAAGCGGGCCGTTCGGGCGCGAAGCCGTGACGCTCCGCGGGATTGTCTCGTCATAGCGTCACTATGGGTGGCCGTCACGATCCGCTACAAGCTGTGTACTGTCAGTGGAGCTATCGAATAGCTCGGATGAACGAGCGTGAGGCACGGCGCGCGCCAGGGCGGGTTCGGCGGGGCCGGTGGACATTGTTCGACCGTTCCCGACTGACGGTGCGGTAGGGTGGCCGACGCCGAGTATGACCGCGACTCAGGGAGGTGAGCCCCATTTACGGAATGTCCGAGCGGGTGCTCCCGGAGCGCGGCCGCGTGGGCGCCTCGCGCGCATAGCGCGAACGGCGCGCCGACGCGGTGTCGGCCCCCGCGGGAGCCCTGACGGAGTCGTCAGCTCTCCCGTCTTCCCCCAAGGGGTTTCTCTTGTCGGTCTTCTCCTCCGCCTCCCTCCGTTCCTCGGTGGTCTCCCGGCTGCGCGCCGCCGGGTGCGTGTTCGCCGAGGACGAGGCGCGGATCCTGCTCTCCGCCGCCGCCTCGCCCGCCGACCTGGCCGCCATGGTCCGCCTCCGCGCCGACGGGCGGCCGCTCGAACACGTCGTCGGCTGGGCCGAGTTCGCCGGTCTGCGGATCGCCGTCGACCCGGGCGTCTTCGTCCCGCGCCGCCGCAGCGAGTTCCTGGCCGCCGCCGCCACCGCGCTGACCGCCCCGGGTGCGGTGGTGCTCGACCTGTGCTGCGGCAGCGGCGCGCTGGGCGCCGCCGTGGCGGCCGCGGCCGCGCACCCGGTCGAGCTGTACGCGGCGGACATCGACCCGGGCGCGGTCCGCTGCGCCCGCCGCAACCTGGCCGGCGTCGCGGCGCGGGTCTTCGAGGGCGACCTGTTCGCCGCCGTCCCCGTGGAACTGCGCGGCCGGGTGGACGTGCTGATCGCCAACGTCCCGTACGTCCCGACCGGCGACCTCGGCCTGCTGCCGCCCGAGGCGCGGCTGCACGAGGCACGGCCGGCGCTGGACGGCGGGGCGGACGGGCTGGACGTGCTGCGGCGGGTGGCCGCCGAGGCGCCGCGGTGGCTGGCGCCCGGCGGGTCGCTGCTGTTCGAGACGAGCGAGCGGCAGGTGGCGGCGGCCCTCGCGGTGACCGGGGCGGCCGGGCTGGCGGCCGTGGAGAGCCGGCGGGAGGACCTGGACGCCACCGTGGTCACGGCGACGCTGCGCTGACCGGCGGCGTCGGCCCGCTGCGCTGAACGGCCCGGCTCCGGAAGGGGTTTGCGGCCCGGCCACCGTTCCCCCGTGACGGTGGCCGGGCGGGGCCGGTCAGATGCGGGTGCCGTACACGTGGTCGACCGGGATGGTGAGGAGCACCCGGCGGTCGGCGACCATCGTCTCGCGGTACTCCGTCCAGTCCGGGTGCTCGCCGGCGGCGCGTCGGTAGTAGTCCACCAGCGCCTCCACCTCCGGCCCCTCGGGGTCGGTGCCCGGCCCGGTCAGGGTGGCCACGCCCTCGGCGGTGGTCCAGGAGCGGCCGTCCGGCCCGGTCACCTCCAGGCTGACCCGCGGGTCCCGGCGCAGGTTGGCGGTCTTGGCCAGCCCGTCCCGGGTGGAGACCAGGATGGCGTTCGCCTCCCGGTCGTAGAACGGCATGACGGGGGAGAGCTGCGGCCGGCCGTCCGCCTTGATGGTGGCGAGGATGCCGAGGCGGCTCTGCGCGAGCAGCTCGTACGGGTCGAAAGGAGTGGCGGTCATGGGAGCATCATCGGCCTTCACACCGGTGTGAGGGCAAGGTCCGCCACGCGTGTTGGGTGAGGAGGCCGCGCATGGTGGCACGGGCCGGCGAGTCGGTACGGGATGTTCGGAAATCGGCCGTGGTGTCCGGTGCGAGCCGATAAGGTCGGTGGCGAGAACGGTGACGGTACGTCAGTGTGCGTGCACCGTCCGAGCCGAGGGGAAACGCCGCACGATGGCACGCGTACGCAAGCAGGTGGAACTGCTGGAGTTCGCCGACGACCTCCACACCGACGACGTCACCCCGCTGCGGGCCTTCCTGGCCGCCCGCATGAGTGAGCTGGTCGAGGCCCAACCCGAGGGCACCAGCGCCCGGTTGGCCGCCGCGCGACTGGCGGAGGTCACCGCCAGCGACTGCATCTTCCTCTCGGACGTCCTGGTGGCCTGGGAGGATGTGGTCCTGGAGGGCCGCAAGGACGAGCCCGGCTGGACGCAGCGGATGCGCCAGGACGCCATGCTGTGGTGGAGGCGGCTGTGCGTGACGGCGGAGATGTTCGGTGACCACCCCGACCACCGCTCCCGCTGGCGCCCGCTGCGGTACATGAACCTCGCGCACGCGGAGCTCATCGCGGAGCTCACCGACGAGGCGGGCGGCGTGTACGGGGACGGGGCGCACCCGTGATCCCGGACGGCTGGGGGCAGTGGCCGTAGGGCTGTCCCGCCACCCCCGCGGTTGTGTCGGTGGCGGCTGGTACGGTCCCGCGCATGAGCAATCGTGTGCCCTTCACGGGTGGGGAGAAGGAAAGCCTCCGGGCGGCGCTGGACCGGCACCGCGAGGCCGTGCTGTGGAAGCTGGAGGGGCTGGACGACGAGCAGCTGCGCCGTCCGATGACGCCCTCCGGGACCAACCTGCTGGGGATGGTGAAGCACCTCGGCGGTGCCGAACTCGGCTGGTTCCGGGGGACGTTCGGCCGGGAGATGGGCCAGCTGCCGTTCGACATCGAGGCCGATGACGACTCCGACATGCGGGTGGAGCCCGGCGAGTCGACGGCGGACGTCCTGGCGTTCTACGCCCGGGCCCGGGCCGACGCCGACGAGACGATCGGGGAGCTCGCGCTGGACGACCTCGGCACCTCCTGGTTCGGCAACTCCGTCTCGTTGCGCTGGGTGCTGATCCACATGACCACGGAGACGGCGCGGCACGCCGGGCACATGGACATCCTGCGCGAGCTGATCGACGGCGGGACGGGGGACCACAAGCGGAGCTGAGGCCGACCCGGAGCCGGTACCGGCCGGAACTGACACTGGCCGGTGCCGGTTCCGACCGGTGCGTCCGCTCAGGCCGTCAGCTTCCGGACGGCCCGGCCCAGCGCCTCCGCCGTCCGCCGGACGTCCGCTCCGGTGGTGCGCCAGTTGCTGAACGCCGCGCGCAGGGCG
This sequence comes from Kitasatospora sp. NPDC056800, assembly GCF_042789775.1. Taxonomy (NCBI): domain Bacteria; kingdom Bacillati; phylum Actinomycetota; class Actinomycetes; order Kitasatosporales; family Streptomycetaceae; genus Kitasatospora; species Kitasatospora sp. NPDC056800. The sequence continues at coordinate 7,424 of NZ_JBHUAL010000075.1, forward strand.
GGCCGTCCGGCGTAGCGGGTGGGCGTCAGGAGGGCCTCGTCGGCCAGCTCGGCGGCGAGCGCGGCCAGCCGCTCCGGGGTCGGGTCCGCCGTCAGCGAGAAGCAGACGACGTTCAGCCGGACCGGGGCGAGCAGCTCCAGCCCGTCGATCCGCGCCACCTCCGCGCCGAGCGCCCGGGCGCCGGCGACGCAGCGCTCCACGATCTCCCGGTGCCCGGCACGGCCGTACGCCCGCAGGGTGAACCAGGCGGCGAGGGCGCGCAGCCGGTGGGAGTTCTCGGGCGTGAGGTGGACGAGGTCCGGGTGCTCGCTCAGCGGGCCGAGGTAGGCGGCGGCGTTCTGGAAGACCCGCGCCTGGAGGTCCGGGCGGCGGGTGAACTGCACGGCGCTGTCGTACGGCACGTTGAGCCACTTGTGCAGGTCGACGCAGACCGAGTCGGCGAGGTCCAGCCCCGCGACCAGCTCCGCGTGCTCCGGGGACAGCGCGGCGAAGGCGCCGAACGCGGCGTCCACGTGCAGCCAGAACCCGTACCGTTCGCGCAGCGCGGCGATCGCGCGCAGGTCGTCGAAGTCGACGGTGTTGACCGTCCCGGCGTTGGCCACCACCACGCACGGCCCCGGGGCCTCCGCCAGTGCCCGCTCCAGCGCGGCCACGTCCACCGCCTCCCGGCCGGGCAGGACGGGCACCGTCCGCAGCGCCGTACGGCCCAGGCCCAGCACCGACAGCGCCTTGGCGACGCTGGAGTGCGCACTGCCCGACAGCACCCGGACCGGCCCCAGCGCGCCGACCCCGTCCTCGGCGACGTCCACACCGAGCCGCTCGCCCAGCCACTCGCGGGCGATCGCCAGCCCCACCGTGTTCGACATCGTCGCGCCGCTCACGAAGGTGCCGCGGTGCGCCGCCGAGAGCCCGAACAGCTCGCCCAGCCAGCCGACCGTCTCCCGCTCCAGCTGCTGACCGGCCGGGTCCAGCGAGGAGTTGGAGTTCTGGTCCACGGCCGAGGTCAGCCAGTCGCCCGCGAGCGCCGCCGGCGTCGCCCCGCCGGTCACGAACCCGAAGTAGCGCGGCCCGGCGCTCGCCGACAGCCGGGGCTCCCAGCGCTCGGCGAACTCCGCCAGGGCGGCGCGCGTCCCGCCGCCCTCCTCGGTGAGCGGGGCGACGGCGGGCGGCCCGGCCCGCTCGACCACGGGCCGTTCATCGAGGCCCGCCAGGAAGGCGAGCGCGTGCTGCCGGGTCTCCTCCAGGATTTCGGGCAACCGGCCGAGGTCGGCGGCGAGTTCGGGGTGCATGGGGGCTCTCCGTTGATCGACTGTGCGGTGCGGCCGAGGCTAGCCGCCGGGGCGGACGGCGTCCCGGTCCAATCCGGTCCTGGTGGCCTGGAACGCGGCTTCGGGGAACATCGGTACAGCGGTGGCCGATGGAGGTCAGGCCGGAGCGCGGGTCCACGCTGGCGTCGGAGGGCCTGCGCTGGATGACGGCCCAGCGCGTCGAGGTCTCCGGCGGCGTCCTCCTCTGAGCGACCGGGTGGTGTTCCCCGAGGCCGGAATGTGCGGGCGGTGGGGGAATTCACGCCGTGCGGCTCAAAATCACCCCGGTGGTGCAATTCCAGCCGGTCCCTTGACCTCTCCCGATCCGTCGGACGATGATCACCGTGCACTGCGAGCGAATGAACGTTCCAATACTGGGCTGATTTCCGGTCCGAGACTTCAGGGAGGTGCGGGGCCGTGCGTTCCATCAGCGCTTCCACGGCGGCGCCCGTGGCGCGGGGGCGGGTTCCACTGCTCGGTCACCTGCCGCAACTCGCCGTCAAACGCGTGGAGTTCCTCCAGTCGATCCGGGCGCAGGGCGGCATCGTCAGGATATTCCTGGGCAATCGGCCGGTGTTCGTCCTGAACTCGCCCGAGGCCGTCCACGAGGTTCTCCTGACGCAGAGCCGGAAGTTCGGCAAAGGCCTGCTGTTCGACGTCGCACGGCCTTTCATCGGCAACGGCATCATCACCTCCGAGTACGACGTCCACCTCCGTCAACGGCGCGCGCTCCAGCCCGCGTTCCGCCGGGACACCATCGCCGGCGGCGTCGCCACGATGACGGGCATCGCCGAGGAACAGGTGTCCTCCTGGCGCCCCGGCGAGGTGATCGCCATGGACGTGGTGCTGCGGCGGACGGTCACGGCCATGCTCGTGGCCACCCTGTTCAGCACCGAACGCCCGGACGGGGCCCGGGCCGTCGCCGAACTGGGGGAGCGCGTCGCCGAGCACCTGAACACGGTGATGCGCGGGGTCCTCGTCGGCACTCTGCTTCCCGCTCCCCTCGCCTCCTCACCCGCACTGGGGCACCGCCGGTACCTGGCCGCGGCCACGGCGCTGCGCGAACTCGCGGATACCGCCGTCCGGCAGGCCCGCCAGGACCCGGCCGACCGCGGCGACCTGCTGTCGATCATGTTCGCCGGCACCCCGGGCAACCCGCGGGGGATGACCGACGTGGAGGCCCGCGACGAACTGCTGTCCCTTCTCATGGCCGGCGCCGAGACCACGGCCACCACCCTGGCCTGGGCGCTCCACGAGATCGGACGGCGCCCCGAACTCACCGCGCGGATCAAGGCGGAGTGCGACGCCCTGCCCGCCGGCGCCCCGCCCGGCGCGGCGACGCTCCCGTTCACCGAGCGGTTCCTCCGCGAGGTGCTCCGGCTGCACCAGCCCAGCTGGCTGCTGATGCGGCGCGCCCTGGAGCCCGTGCGGGTCTGCGGGGTCGACCTCCCGCAGGGGTCCGAGCTGATCTACAGCGCGCTGACGATGCACCGGGACCCGGCCCACTACCCGGACCCGCTGCGGTTCCACCCGGACCGGTGGCTCGACCGCCCCGAGAAGGACCTGCCGCCGGGCGCCTACGTCCCGTTCGCCCTGGGCAACCGGAGGTGCATCGGGGACCACTTCGCGATGACCGAGATGCTGGTCGTCCTGCGCGCGGTCGTCTCCCGGTGGCGGCCGCGACCGGTGGCGGGCCGCCGGGTCCGGCCGGTGGCCCACGCGCTGATCCGGCCCAACGCGCTGCCCATGCGCGTCTCACCCTGGCCGGGCGACTGAACCAGCCCCGTTCCGTACGGCTCCGATTTCGTACGGCCCGGTTGCGCTCGGCTCCGTTCCGTACGGCTTCGTTCCGCACTGCCCCGACCCCGACCCCGACCCCGGCCCCGTTCCTGTTCCCGTTCCCGGAGGTGCACCTCACCATGACAGCCACGGCGGAGACCCTCTCCCCGGGCCCGCAGGCCCCGGCCCCCGACCCGCTCCCCTTCCCGAGCCGGACCAGCCCGGACTTCCGGGCCGCCCACGACCGCCACCTCCACTGGCCGCGGTCCTTCGGCTTCCTGGCCACGGACGCGGAGCGGGACCACCACCTCAAGGGTCAGTTCCCGCTGATCGCGGCCATGTTCTACCCGAACGCGACCGGGGCCGAACTGGACATCGGCGTCGACCAGCAGAGCTGGTACTTCCTGTTCGACGACGCGCTCGACGAACAGTGGGGCGGCACGCCCGAGCGGGTCCGCCACCTCGTCGGACTCGTCCAGGAGGGCGTCACCGGGCAGGCGTCCCCGCTGCCGCTGGCCGCCGCCTTCGCCGACATGCGGCGGCGCAGCTGCCACGGCATGCCGGAGGACTGGATCCGGCGCTCGGCGGCCCACTGGTCCTCGTACCTCGACCACCACGTCCACGAGGCGCGCAGCCGGCAGTCCGGTGCGCCCATGCCGCTCAGCACCTACCTGCGGGTCCGGCGCCACACCATCGGGGTGGCACCGGTCGTCGACCTCGCCGAGCGGCTATCCTCCTGCGTCCTGCCCGACCACCTGTACGCGCTGCCGCACCTGTCCGTCATGCGCGAGATGACGAAGACCTTCATCATCTGCGACAACGACATCGTCTCCCTGGAGAAGGACGCGGCCCAGGGGGAGCAGAACAACCTGGTGCTCTGCCTGGAACGGGAGCACGGGCTCTCCCGGGCGGAGGCGCTCGACCGGGCCCAGCGCCGCCGCGCCGAAGCCCTGGAACTGTTCACCGGCGCCCACCGGGCCCTGCTCGCCGGCGCGGCGACGGACCACCTCACCCCGGCCGAACGCGACCTGCTGCGGCGCTACTGCACCGAGGCGCTGCAGACCACCATCCGCGGTGCCCACGACTGGCACCACGCCTCCACCCGGTACCACGGCTAGGCCGACGCTTCCCGTCTTTTGTCGCACGACTCCTGTCGCGCGACCGCGCCCCCGGACCGATCCAGCTGAGGAGCCCGCACCATGCCCGATCTCCGCTCGGCGTCCTTCGTCGCCTCCGAACGGGACCGGACCTGCCCGTTCGACCCGTCGCCGGACCTCCGCCGGATGCGCGAGGAGGACGGCCTGCCGCGGCTGCGCGTGACCCATCCGGTGCGCGGCGAGATCGACGCCGTCGTCATCACCCGGTACGGCGACGTCCGGGCCGCCTTCGCGGAGGAGCGCCTGGTGACGGGCAACGGCATCGACCCGGCACTGCCGCGCACCCTGTTCAACCACCCGGGCTTCCTGCCCGCGTACAGCGGCCCGGAGCACGCCCGGCTGCGCCGGATGCTCACCGGCAGCTTCACCGTCCGTCAGGTCGAGCGGCTGCGGCCCGCGATCGAGGCGATCGTCGCCGAGCACCTCGACGCCATGGCGGAGCAGGGGCCGGTCGTCGACCTGGTCGAGGCCTTCGCCCTGCCGATCCCCTCGGCGGCGATCTGCGAACTGCTCGACGTCCCGTACGGGACCAGGGCGATGTTCCAGCGCTGCTCCCAGGTGATCATGGACGGGACCGCCGAAGCGGGCCAACTAGTCGCCGCCGCCGACGAGTTGAACGCCGCCATGGCGGACATCGTCGCCCGCAACCGGGCCGCCCCCGGCGACGGCGTGCTGGGCACGGTGGTGCGGCAGCACGGCGCGGAGCTCACCGACGAGGAGTTCATCGGCTTCGGCACCACCCTCCTGGTCGGGGGCCACGAGACCACCGCGACCCAGCTCGCCCTGAGCGTGCTGGCGCTGCTCCGCCACCCCGACCAGCTCGCCGCCCTGCGCGACGACCCCGCGGTCACCGGTACGGCGGTGGAGGAACTGCTGCGCCATCTCGCCATCCCCGCACCGCTCCTGCGCACCGCCGTGGCCGACGTCGAGGTCAACGGCCACCGGATCGCGGAGGGCGAGCACGTCCTGCTCTCCCCGCTGACCGCGAACCGCGACCCCGGGCTCGTCCCCGAACGACCGGACGACCTCGACCTGCGCCGCCGTCCGGTCGCCCAGCTGTCCTTCGGCTTCGGCGCCCACCAGTGCCTTGGCCAGCAACTGGCCCGGCTGGAACTGAAGGTGGCCCTGCCGGCCCTGCTGCGGCGCTTCCCGACCCTGCGCCTCGCCGTTCCCGAGGCGGAGCTCCGCTTCCGCGAGGGGTCGACGGTCTACGGCGTCGAGGCGCTCCCGGTCACCTGGTGACGGGTCGGCGGGGTCTGCCGGGCGGGCGTCCGCGCCCGGTGCTGGGGGTTCAGCCGGAGGCCACGCGGGGGAGTTCGGCGCGGGGGAGCTCCGCGCGGCGGACGGCGGGGGAGGCGAGGACCTCGCCGCGTTCGGCCTTGAGGAGGGCCAGGCAGGCGGGTACGGGCTTCCAGGAGCCTGATCAGGTCAGGAGTCCTGGACGAGCAGCCTGCCCTGGGCGCCGTCCTCGGACACGAAGGCGAACAACCTCGGCGACGAGCCGAGGTTGAGGTGGAAAGGCACCCAGTTCGAGTCCAGCTGCAGCAGCAGCCGCCAAGGGCCGCCCTCCGGCCACTCGTCGCCCTGGAAGAACAGCGGTGTTCCGCCAATCTTGTCGCCGTCCATCAGCTCGATGCAGCGGTCCCGGTCGGCGGAGGGCAGGGAGTCGAGTTCCTCGTCCGTCATGGAATCGGGCTCGTCGGCGGGGCGGAGGTCGACGGTGAACTCCACCTCCGACCCGTCGACTCCGTACAGCCCGGGGCCGGTCAGCAGCGGGCGCACCGGGCCGGCATAGCCGCCGCCCGGCTGCACGATCACCGCGTTCTCGCCGCCGTCGGGGTCGATGATGTCGGGGTCGAAGAAGTGCTCCTCGTGATCGGCGTGGGTGACGAACACGTAGGCGACCTTTCCGTCGCCGGCCGCTCCGATCACCGGGCCCAGCTCGATCTGACCGACGAACCGCATCGGCCGGTCCCATGCCGCGCTGATCGGCCACTGCGGGCCGGCCAGCCACACGGGCTGGCCGCCGAACTTGGTGGTCGGCGTGGAGATCGGCCGGCCGGTCGCGGAGAAGCCCTTGATGCGCTGTGTTCTCACCATGCCGGGCATCATGCCAAGTGACAGCGACATCACTGCCGCAGGTTGCCTGGACCGCCGCCGCGGGGCCGTCGCCCGGGTCCCGGTGCTCACCGGCCGGGTGCCCGGCGGCCTGGCCCAGACCCTGCTGAGCATCAACCGCGAGCCCGTCAGGTGAACGGGGCCGCGGTCATCGGGGCCCGGACTCCTTCGCCGTCTCGACCATGCCCCGGCGTCGTCCCGCAGACGCGAGTCCGAGGACAGGCCCTACGCCAGGCGCGCCGCGGCCAGGGCCAGGGCGCGGTCGAGTGCCGTGTCGGCGTCGCAGGGGACGTCGGGCTGGACGCCGACGCCCTCCCAGTTGGTGCCCGAGACCGGGTTGACCGCGCGGGCGAAGGGCACGCTGAGCTCCAGGTGCGGGTGCACCGTAAAGCCCTCGCGCGGGTGGGCGCCGCCGCGGGTGACCTCCCCGACGACCTCGGCGCGGCCGAGCTGCTGCAGGTCGTAGGCGAGTTCCTCGCCCCCGGAGAAGGTGTCGGCGCTCGTCAGCACGTAGATCGGCTTGGTGCCGCCGAAGCGGGCGCCGGGGACGAACGGGGGTGTCCAGGACTGCGCGCCCACCTCGTCCTTCCGCGAGAACATGGTGTTCAGGTGGGTGCGGCCGTCGAGCAGGTAGGCGCAGACGAAGGCGACCGTGTTCGGGTCGCCACCCGTGTTGCGGCGCAGGTCCAGGATGAGGCCGCGGGCGGGGGCCACCAGGGAGAGCGCCGCGGTCAGCGGCGGTGCCGCCCAGTCCAGCGGGAACAGCTTGGGGCCGATCTCCAGGACCGCGACGCCGTGGTCGAGGAGTTCCACGCGGGGAACGCCGTTCAGGAAGGTGTCGAACTCCCTGCGCACCATGGCGAGTACCGCCGCGCCCGGCTCCGGCGGCACCGGCACGGCGTGGTACTTGAGGCCCAGGTGCAGGTCGCCGTTGACGGACCGCAGGTCCGCGGTGACCGCTTCGGACAGCTCCTCGGCGGATTCGGTCCGGTAGGCGCCCTCGGCGCTCCGGCGCCTCAGCAGGTCCGCCAGCTGCCCGGCGACGTCGGGGAAGACGTAGTTCTCACGGACCAGGTCGGCTATCGACTCGACGAGGGTGACGGTGTCCAGGGCGGACGGCGTTGTGGTGGAGGTCATGGAGAGGCAGTAGACCAGCGACTTGCCAAAGCGTCAACCGTACTTAACGCTTGATCAGATGAGTTATCGACCGGACGAGACCGTCCAGCAGATCAGCGCGCCGCTGCAGCACGCCGCGCTCGCCCACCCCCTGCGCCAACGCCTGCTCTTCGCCCTGAGCAGCCGTCCGTCGACGATCAGCCGGCTCGCCGCGCAGCTCGGGGCGAACAAGGGCAGCGTCTCGCACCACCTCAGGGTGCTGGGCGAGGCGGGGCTGGTCCAGGACGCGGGAACGCGACGGGTGCGCGGCGGCACCGAGAAGTACTACCGGCGGACCGCCGATCGCTTCTTCGTCGCCGAGCCGCAGGTCGAGGGCACAGCCGCGCTGTTCGGCGCCGTCGCCCAGGAGTTGGACCGCTCGCCCGTCGACCACCTCCTGGCGCTGCGCCACCTCCGACTCAGCCCGGCCAAGGCGGCGCGGCTCGTCGAGGCGCTGGCCGGACTGGTCGACGAGACGGAGGAGGACGCGGAGGGCGAGCCGGTGTACGGCCTGCTGGTGACGCTCTACCAGCAGGCCGGGGCGTAGGGGCGGGCTGCTCCGCCAGGAGGGGGCGAGGGGGCCGGGGGCGTCAGCGCAGGGTGACCTCGCGGGGGCCGTTGAAGGGGGCCAGGGACAGGACGGTCTTCGGGGTGCGCAGCGCGTCGTGCTCGGAGAAGAGCCGGCGGACGGCGGGGAGGTCGACCGGGCCGACGGTAAGGTGGGCGACCTCGTCGTACGGGGCGTGGGGGGTGTTGGTGGAGCCGGTGCCCCAGGTGTCCCAGAGGAGGGTTTCGACCTTGTTCAGGGCCGCGAGGTCGAGCCGGGTGGAGTGGGCGACGAACCACTCGCCGTTGAGCGGGCCCTCCTCGGGCGGGTGGACGCCGAAGGAGCCGGCGGTGGACCGGTCGGCGCGGATCGTGCGCCAGGCCCGGCCGGCGACCAGGAAGCGGTCGCGCGGGACGTCCATCGGGTCGAAGTCCACCCGCCAGGCGGCGGCGACCTTCGGGTCGGCCAGCTGCGGGTCGGCGAGCAGCCAGCCGCGCCGGTCGTCCCAGTACTCGGTGGCCACGTGGTCGCAGTGGAAGCCGTCCGGGCCGAGGTAGCCGGCGAAGCCGCAGCGCAACCGGGCCGGCACGCCGACGTGGCGGAGGAAGGAGCAGAGCAGCAGCGCCAGGTCCCGGCAGACGCCGACGAAGCGGTCGGCGGGCGCGCGCGGGTGGTTGAGCGGGGCCGGGTCGCGGTCGGTGATCAGGTGCAGGATGTCGTCGAGGTAGCGGGTCTCGGCGTCGTGGTGGAGCCGGTTCGCCGGAATGGGGTGGTGGAACAGCCAGCCTTCGAGGCGGTGGATGATCAGGTCGCGGGCGATCCGGGCGAGGCGGCGCGGATCCTTGGGGAGGTCGGCGTAGCGGGGGAGGTGGGCGCCGGGGTCGGAGAAGGTGCTCTGCCCGAGGTAGAAGGCGGGGAAGTCGGCGGAGGGCACGGGGAACTCCCATGGGGCTTCGGCCGCATGATCGATGACTGGGCCGCTGGTCCTCACCGTGGCAAATTTCGGGGGCGATTGTCCAGAAGAGACCGATGGGCAGGGGTGGTTCGGCCCATCGGGGTGGTCGGGTCGGTCCAGCAGGTGGGGGTGGTCCAGGCAGGAGGGGTGGTCCAGGCGGGAGGGATGGTTCAGCGGGTCGGGGTGGGAGCGCCGCCGCCGTCGACGTGCTCGACCCGGACGCCGGGCAGGGCCCGGGACCAGGTCTTGGCGAGCGGGGCGAGACGGGCGGCGGAGAGCGGGGCGGGGCCGAGGCCGATCGGGAGGTGGAAGCGGCCGTCGGCGGTCCGGTACGGGTGGGGCCAGGCGTGCAGCCGGGTGGCCCCGGCCTCCTCCAGGGCGGCCAGCAGGGCGCGGACGCGGCCCCGGGCGAGGCCGAGCGACTCCTCGTCGGCGCTGACCACGGCCCAGGCGGCGTGCCGGCGGTGCAGCGGGGGAGCGGCGAGCAGGGCGGGCCAGGGGGGTTCGGCGGCCTCGGTGGTGAGTTCCCAGGCGCGGTAGAGCTCCTCGGTGAGCAGGTCGCGGGTGTCGGCGCTGACCTGGGTGGTGCAGCTGCGGACCGGGGCGGAGGGGGTGAGGACGGTGAGCGGGCCGGAGGCGGGCGGCGTCGGACCACCCGTGAGGGCGACGGGCCGGCGCCAGTCCCAGCCCGCCCAGGTCTCGGTGAAGCGCTGGAAGAGGTCGCCCTCGGGGCCGTCGGGCGCCTCCAGGACCGTCCGGGCGGCCAGCACCGACCAGGCGAGCGAGGGCAGTTGGCCGAAGGGTGCGGAGTCCAGGCCGCGCGCCCGCGCCCAGGCCTTGACCTGGCGGGCCAGTCGGATGAAGCGGGCGTGGCGGTCGCCGAGCGCCGCCAGGACCGCCTCGGCGTCCGTGACGGCGCTCAGCGCGACGGCCTCCGCCTCGCCCAACTCCGCACGGTGGTCTACGGCTTGGGTCGGATCGAGGGCGCCGGTGAAGACCACCACGAGGTCGACCGACAGGCCGTCGGCGGCCAGCCGGAGCCCCGGCACCCGGGCGCCGCGGACCTCGCGCAGCCGCCGGGCCTCCGGCAGCGCGGCCGCCACCCGGGCGCGGACGGCGGGCAGATCGGCGGCGCCGGGCAGCGCCACCACCAGGTCCAGGTCGCCTCCGTCCAACTGGCAGCCGAGCCGTCGGGAGCCGACGGTGTGCACCACGCCCTCGGGTAGGGCCGCCGCGATCCGGCTGGCCAACTCCATTGCTGCCAAGGCGTGTTCGGGCGGCTCCGGGGCCGGTGAGGCGAGCGGCTGCTCGGGCACCGGCCGAACCTCGCCGGTCCCCAGCGAGACCACGGCGCGCGGCCGCATCGGCTCGGTGCCCCGGCGGGAGAGCACCACCAGCTCGCCGACCCGGGCCGAGGCCCCGGTCAGCCGGGCCGCGCAGTCGGCGGCCACCCGCTGCGGGTCGGCGCTGCGCCCGAGGCTCAGGTGCGGGGTGAAGCCCTCCGCCCGGCCGCGGCAGCGCGGGAAGCGCCGTTCCAGCGCGTGCCGCAGCGCCGACCAGGGTGCGGCGGAGGCGGCGGCCGGGTCCAGCCAGACGGTGGCGTCCTCGCGGTGCCCGAAGGTGTGCACGCCCTCCAGCCGGGCGGTGAACGGCGCGACCTCGGCGGCGGCCGCGCCCAGCAGCGGCAGGGCGCGGTCGAACTCGGCCTCCGGGACGAAGCCGAACAGCAGGTTGACGTGCGGGGGCCAGCGGCGCACCTGCGGGTCGTACGCCTCGCGCAGGTGCTGGATCGGCGGCCACAGCTCCTCGGGCGGCAGCCAGGCGACGGCGGTGCGGGCGGTGGGCGCGGAGTCGAGGACCGCGGCTCCGTCGCCGTCGCCGCTTTCGAGGAGGAGGTCGACGGCCACGCCGTAGTGGTCGGAGGGCAGGAGCCCGTCCTCGTCCGGGCGGTCGCCGAGCAGGACGGCCGCAGTGGCGCGGGTGCCGTCGGCGCGGTGCAGGACGCGGTCCAGCCGGCCCGGTCGGCCGGTCAGCGAGGAGACCGCGGCGAGCGGGTTGGCCGTCGGGTCGAAGGTGGGGGTGTCGTCGCCCGGCCCGTGCACCTCGGCCCAGGCGTCCCGCAGGCCGAGCGCGGCGGCCGGGCCGGCCGGGCCGGAGCGGCCGTCGTTGAAGTCCCCGAGCAGCAGCAGCTCGCCCTCCACGCCCGCCAATCCCTCGGCGAGCCGGGCGAGTTCGGAGCGGCGGCGGTCGGCGCCGTCCGGGGAGTGGTCGCTGCTGAGGTGGACTGCGGCGACGGTCAGCGGAGCGCCGGAGGTCCGTACCGCGAGGGCCGTGACGGCCTTGTGCGGGCCCAGCGCGTGCCGCCCGGCCGCCAGCACCGGCAGCCGGCTGAGCAGCAGCAGGCCGTGGTCGTCGACCTCCGGCCCGAGCGGGTCGGCGCCGAGGGTGTACCCGGCGCGGACCCAGGGCGCTGTCAACAGCAGGGCGATCAGCTGCGGCTCGACCTCCTGGAGGGCGATGACGTCGGCGTCGGCGGCCGCCAGCGCGGCGAGCAGCAGCGGGCGGCGCCGGGCGGTGGCGATCCGGTCGGCGTCGTAGCGGTCCCACAGGGTGTTCCAGGTGACCACGCGCAGGCCGGTGGTCGTCGGGGTGCCCTCGGCGGTCTCGGTGGTCTCGCCGGTCCGGGCCGGCCGCCAGCCGCCGTCCGGGTGCCAGGCGTACGGGGTGGTCGCGGTGAAGAAGGGCGCGGGCAGGAGCGGCGGGTCGGTGCGGCGCCCGGCCTCGGTGCGGTCGAGCAGGTCCACGCCCGAGGCGCGGTCCCAGACCCGTACGCCGTCCGCCTCGACCCAGTGCACCCGGTGCCAGGGGATCTCGCCGGAGGCGGTGAAGGCCTCCAGCGGGACGCGCTCGGTGCGGTCGTCGCGGTGGCGCACGCCCAGGGAGAACCGCGCCGGGTCGAAGCGGGCGTCCCAGCGGATGCGCTGGCAGATCTGTTCGATGGGGCGCATCAGTCCTCCTGTTCGTCGAGCGTGCCCGCGGTGTCCTCCACGGTGCCACCGGGGCCGACGTACCAGGTGCGGTGCGCCTGGCCGGGGTAGGGCGGGCCGAAGCGGTGCAGCTGCGCGGTGAGCACCTGGTCGGGCACGGGGTGCGGGCGGACGGCGTTGCGGCGCAGCAGCTCCTCCTCGCCGACCACCAGCACCACCTGGGTGACCAGGGCGTCACGGCGCTGGGCGACGGCGTGGACGTGGGAGCGCTGCTGGCGGTTGAGCGAGGTGGCGTCCCAGACGGCGGTGGCGCCGGCGGATCCGCCAGGGTCAGTGGTGGATTCTCTAGGGGCAGGAGTCGGGGCGGTGGCCAGGGCGGCGTCCAGTCGGGCCAGGCCCTCGCGCAGCACATCGGCGTTGTCGCGCTGGTCGGCGCGCGAGCCCCGGGCGGCGCGCAGGTCGTCCAGGCTGATCCGGGCGGTCACGCCGGTGAGCCCGGCGGCGAAGCTGCTCTTGCCGCTGCCGGAGGGGCCGCACAGGTGGACCAGTCGGGGGAACCGGCCGTCGCGCCAGCGCCAGGTGGCCGCGACGGCCTCCTCGGCGGTGGCGATCCGGCCGAGGGCGTACGCCTCGCGGGCCTGGGCCCAGCAGCGGTCGGCGGCGTCGCGGTCCAGACCGGCCAGCGCCGTCCGCAGCTCGGCCCGCAGCCGGGCGAGCGGAGCCTCGGTGAGCAGCCCGGCGTCCTCGGCGTACAGCGCCGACCAGGCGACCTGCTCGCGCTCCGCCCGTCCGGGGGCGGCGGTCGCCGCGACGGCGTGCAGCACTCCGAGGTCGGCGGCCGCCGAGAGCCGGACCAGCCCGGCGCGGCGCTCCTCGTCCGGGTACGGGTGCTGGAGGGCGGGGTGCAGCCCGACCAGGTCGGCGACCCGTCGGGCCAGCGGCAGCCCGAGCGGACCGGCCAGCAGCGGTGCCAGCGACTGGCGGTGGGCGGTGCGCAGCGCGGTGGCGAGCACGCCGACCAGCCGGGCGTCCCCGCCCCGGCCCAGCTCGTCCAGCCGGGCCGACACCTCGGCCAACTCATCGGGGGAGCAGGAGAGTTCGGGTATGCCCAAGGCCGCCGCGAGGGCAGCGGGCTCGGGCAGCGCACCGGAGCGCACGGCCCAGAGCGCGGAGCCCGGGGCGAGCCCGTTCTCCACCACCGCGGCGTGCATCCAGTGGGTGTCGGTACGCACGTGCCGCGGACGGACCCACTTGGCGACCCGCTCGCCGAACTCGGCCCGGGAGAAGCCCCGGACCGTCCGCACCACGTACCCCTCCTGCCGGTCGAGGTCCAACCGCAGGGCGCGCAGGGCCCGTTCGTCGTAGCGGCCGCGCCACAGCACCCGGGGGACGGGCACGCCGAGGCGGCGCAGGAAGCGGACGGTGTCGTCCCAGTCCAGGCAGTGGTCGCCGTCGAGGTCCCCGCCGTCGGTGCCGCCCGTCCAGACCGAGAAGCCGTAGAACCAGCTCTCCAGGTCGGTGTACGGGATCGAGTGCTGGGCGAACAGGTTCTCGCCGCAGATCCGCCAGCCGTCCGGGATGCGCGGGGCGATCCGGCTCTGGAGGCCCTTCACCCAGGCGCGGGAGGGGTGGTGGGCGGAGTCCAGCGAGCGGGCGTGCAGGCCGTCGCGGTAGAGCGTGGTGTTCTCGCCGTCGAGCTTCTCGGTGACGACGACCTCGGCGCCGGCCAGCGCGGACAGGTCCCCGGTCCGTACGTCGTCCGCCGCGGCGCCCGGTGACCAGGGCAGATGCGGCGTCCGGGGGTAGTGCACACGCATGTCCGGCTCCCTGGGCGTTCTTGATCAGGCGGACACTGTAGGAGCCGCCACGGACGCCGGGCCACCGATTAAACGGGGCCTGGCGGTCGCGGAGCGGCGTGGACGACACGCGGGCAGGAACGTCCCTGCACCCCCGCGCCGCCGCCCCGGGGTGCAATGGGCGCCACCTGGCACACCGTCAACAGGGGAGGCCGACAGGTGGAGACGACGACGAGGGACGCGGACCCGGTCCGGGTCTTGGACGTGACGAGCGCCGACTACCGCCGGGCGTTCGAACTGTTCCTGGCCGGGACGGACGAGAAGCCGATCACCCACGCCCGGCTGAGCGAGATCGTGGCCACCCTGCCGCACCGCCGGGTCCTGCTGGACCTCGGTGCGGGCGACGGCCGCACCACCGCTCACCTGAGCCGCTCCTTCGACCGCACGATCGCGGTGGAACCCAGCGCCGCGATGCGCGAGAAGCTGGGCGTGGCCTGCCCCGACGCCCTCGTCCTCCCGGAACCGCTCGACCGGGTCCACCCGCCCGAGCAGGCCGACCTCGTCCACCTCTCCCACGTGCTCTACTACGTGCCCGAGGCGGACTGGTTCGGCACCGTCAGCCGCGCCCTGGACTGGACGGCCCCCGGCGGCACCCTCCTGGTCGTGCTCCAGAACCCGGAGAGCCCGTGCATGCGGATGGCCGCGCACTTCACCGGCGTCCGCTACGACCTCGCCCCGCTCGCCGACCGCCTGCACGAGCGGCACCCGGAGCACGACTACGCCCTCGAGACCCTCGACCTCCACTACCGCGCGCCCGACCTCGCCGAGGCGGTGGACGTCGCCGAGTTCATGGTCAACGTCGCCGACCTGGCCACCCTCGACCCCCGCCCCTCCCGCGCGGCCCTGGCCGCCTACGTCCAGGAGCACTTCGCCCTCCCCGGCGGCGGCTACGGCATCGGCCACACCCAGGACATGCTCGTCATCCGCCGGGCCGACCGGGCCTGAGTCGCTCCCCCTCTGCCCTCTCCCGGCAGCCCTCGTGTGTGACGATCACTGCGGGCAGAACGACCCGCGCGGCGGGTGCCGCCGCGACACCACGGGAGACCCGCATGGCCGACCACTATCCGTACCGCATCGCGACCAGGAGCGGGGACCTGACGGTGATCTGGCGGCCCGGCGAGGGCGACGCACCCGATGAGCTCCTCGTCGACGACCTCGGAGGACTCCTCGTCTTCCGGGACATCGAGACGCTGCGGGACCACTGTGATCGCAACGGCCGGGAGCTCGTCTGGGAGGGCGAGGGCACGCTCGACCTGGCCGCCGTACGGCGATGGGTCGAGCACCCCGAGCCCGGCCCCGACCCCGGCCCGGTGCCGGCGGGACTGCTGCTGGAGGCGTGGAACTTCTTCGAAGACCTCGCCCACAGCGTGACGGCCGGCCCGCCCCTTCCCTCCCAGGGGCCGGTCCACGACAGCGCCTACGAGAAGGTCTTCGGCGGCGACACCCTCGAACCGGCCGCCGACGAGGAAGCCCTGACGGACGAGGAGACTGCGGCCGTACGTGGACTCCTGCGAGCCGGGCTGGACCTCTGGGAGGACGCCGTGCGTCGGTCCGGCGCCGACTGATCGGTGGGGTGGTAGGAGGCCGCTCAGGGCCGTCCGGAGGGCGCGTCGAGCACCGCGATACCCGTCGGGGTGGCGACGTGGGCGGCCGTCTGGCGGTCCCGGTGGGTGGCGATCAGGCCCGCGTTGCGCAGCGTCGTGGCGTGCTCGCTGGCGCTGGCCATGGAGATGCCGACGAGCGCGGCGAGCTGCCGGGTCGAGCAGCCCGGGTGACCGGCGATGGCGCCGAGCACCGCCGCCCGGGTGTGGCCCAGCAGGGCTCCGACGGCGCCGACCGCCGGCGGCGTCTCCCGACGGCCGCCGGACGGGATGGCCGGGAACAGCGGCGTGGCCGCACCCTCCTGGAGCCGGGCCACCGGATAGGTGAGGACCGGCTGCGGCACCGCGTCGAGGTTGACGATCGGGGCCTCGACGGCGAACACCGACGGCTGGAGCAGCATCCCCTGCCCGGCCAGGTGCACGTCGGCGTCCAGACCGGAGACCGTCGCGATCTCCAGCACGGGCGCCCGCCAGCGGACCCGCCGCGGGTTGACGCGCGCGAGCAGCGCCTCGACGCCGCCGCCGAGCAGCTGGCGGGACCGCACCGCCGCGTCGGCCGCCGTCAAGGCCTCGACCTCCCGCCAGTGCGGGACGAGGGCGTGGCCGGCCACGTGCTCCAGGCTGTCGCACAACTGCCGCAGCAGCAGCGGGTCGTCGGGCAGCCGACGGGCCCACGAGGGTAGGGGCTGGTGCCTGGCCGTGTTCTCCAGGCTGGCCCGTACGCGGCTCCGGGGCGTGGCACGGACCTGTTCGATCAGCTCGGCGGGCGTCGCGGCGTTCGCGCCGCTCAGGAAGTCGGTGATCCGCCCGCGCGAGGGCATGAGGGCGAGGACCATGCGCGAGGCGGGCTGCAGGGCGGACAGGGTGCGGTGGCGCCAGGCCCCGAGCCGTACCGGCTGGGTGCGCTCCTGCAGCTGCCGTGCCGCGGTGCTCAGCTCGATGCAGGGCGCCGGTCCGTCGGCGACGCGGGTCCGCGCGAGGTCCTCCATGGTGAAGTGGATGCGTAACGGCACGTCGTCGCCCTCTCCCCAAGCCCGACCGGCGCCTCCGCCGGTGCTGCCGTCCTCCTGCGCTCGACGGCCATCCTCGTCGAGGGCGTGCGTGCGGGCCAGTAGGGGGACCGGCCGGAATCGGGACCGGGCCGCCGGCCCCGAACGGTGTGATCAGGTGCTGTGCCGTCAGGCGACCGGCCCAGTTCCGCGAGCGCCCAGGAGGCCGGACTGGTGAGCTGTACCGGGAGTCCGCGGCCCGACCGGCCTCCCGCCACTCCTGGAGGAGGAATCCGTGCCGGACCCGACGACGTCCTACGCCGACCTGCGCGCCCTGGTGATCAACTGCACCCTGAAGCGCTCCCCGGAGCGCAGCCACACCCAGGGCCTGATCGACGTCAGCACCGGTATCCTGGAACGCCAGGGCGTCGCCGTCGACGTCCTGCGGGCGGTGGACATCGACATCGCCACGGGCGTCTGGCCTGACATGACGGAACACGGCTGGGAGACCGACGAGTGGCCCGTCATCTACTCCCAGGTGATGGCCGCCGACATCCTCACCCTGGCGGGGCCGGTCTGGCTCGGCGACAACTCCTCCGTCATGAAGAAGGTCATCGAGCGGCTCTACGCCTGCTCCTCGATCCTCAACTCCGAAGGCCAGTACGCCTACTACGGCCGGGTCGGCGGCTGCCTGATCACCGGCAACGAGGACGGCGCCAAGCACTGCGCGATGAACGTCCTCTACAGCCTCCAGCACCTCGGCTACACCATCCCGCCCCAGGCCGACGCCGGCTGGGTCGGCGAGGCCGGCCCCGGACCGTCCTACCTGGACCCCGGTTCGGGCGGCCCCGAGAACGACTTCACCAACCGCAACACCACCTTCATGACCTGGAACCAGCTCCACCTGGCCCGCATGCTCAAGGACGCCGGCGGCATCCCGGCCCACGGCAACCAGCGCTCCGAATGGGACGCCGGCTGCCGCTTCGACTTCGAGAACCCCGAGCACCGCTGACGTGAGGCAGGACGGGCGGGAGCCTGGCTGGCGCCGGCTCGGTACTGGGGGCGCCGTGTTGGCTGTGTGAAGGCTGAACAGAATCGAACTTCAGACCGTGAGTGAGATATCTAGCGAGCCCAGGGTTCAGGCGAACGGTCGCCTCTGCCGCGATCGGCTTGCAGCGTAAGATTTGTGACTGCGCATCAATCTGACGCCCGGTCTCCGTCTCAGATGACGTCTGCGGCCCTTACCGCAGGGAGTGGCACACCATGGGCGAGCCAACCTTCACAAGCGGCACGGTGGCATCAGGGAAACGTCCGTTGGAGCGGTGTAGCGACGGCCACTCGGTGATTCTGTTTCAGGCTACCGAACTTGATTGGGTGATGTCGTAGCCGGTCAGCCCGCTGCCCTGCGGGTATCTCACCATCCAGGGCTACCGGAACGAACCGGCCACCGTCAGGCAAACGGCTCCGACATCACCCAATCAAGTTCAGTAGTCCGATGTCAGTGTCCTTGAAACCTCTCGTGCAGGGCGCGCATGTTGTGGATCACGAATCGATCGTCGTCATTTCCCACGGCGAGAAAGTCGTCAAGATCCGGCCAGTCGATGAGTTCGCTCAGCAGGGCAGTGGAGCGCATATCGCCAACCATCAACGCCTCGGTGCAGGCGTGGCCGGCGTTGCGTAGGAGGTCGATGACGGAGTGGCGAAACAGGCGGGGGCCCTCAGTTGATAGCTTCCAGAAGCGAACCTCCTCAATGGCTTCACGCCACTTCGCCTGCCGGGCGAGAGCCTCAATCATGAAACGCCGGGCTTCCCCCGCAGTCGGGCCGACCAGTCCGTCGGCCAGTAGCTTCCGGCAGCACCGCTCTGCTTCGGCATACTGGCCCTGATGGATCAGCTGATTCGCGTGCTCGATAGTCCTGTGGCTGATGGAGTAGGTGGACGGCTCGATTCTTCCCTCCAAGTCGGCGAAGGCGAGCGCCAGCGGTGCAAGCCGTGCTGCCTCGGCCTGTGGCAGATGCGCGTACTGAATTGCTATCCGTGAGTCGATGGCCAGCTTGAGGGCGGCCTTCGGTGCGTCGAACGCCCATGCTCTGGCTTGCTGGAGTATGAACTCTAGGTGGTCTACTGCCTCTTGGAAGGTGGTCGTGAGGTTGGCCTTCAGGTCCCCACCTATCTCTTGGGCCTGGATATAGATCAGCGCCAGGGATTGTCGAGTCTGTACAAGCAGCGCATCATTCGTGGGGTTGAGGCGCCCCAGGTGCTGGAGTTCGAGGTGGAATAGCGCCTCTGCGCGGAGCACGTCTCCCTGAGTGTGATGGGAGCCGGCGAGATTGCCATACAGGTGGGCAACGCGTGTGCTGGAGAAGCGCATCTGCTCGATGCGGGACAGTAAGGTCTCGGCATGGGGGGTGATCGCCTGTACCCGTTCGAGTTCTCCGAGCTGCAACGGCCAGTAGAGCCAGCGCTCAAGGTGCCCAAGGAGCCGGTTCAGGGCGATGGGCAGGTCGCAGTTCGCTTGCAGTCGCGCCCGGAGCAGGGCCTGGCTGACAGTGTTGACGGCGAAAGTTCGATCCGCGTCTGGCAGGGCTTTCCCGAGGGCGGTTGATGGCAGCGGGAGGTCGTTCTTGACCAGTGAGAATCGATTGAGTTCCCTAAGCGTCTCACCGAGATTGGCGAGTTCGGGCGAGACGAGGAAGTACCTGTGCTGCTCGCCTTCTTGTGAATCGATGTCGGTGAGTGCGGCTGCTAGGAGCAGGTGTCCCGGGATGCGGTGTGACGCCAGATATGCAGATGCGTAGAGCATGTTCAGGGCTAGCGTCGGCAGGTCAGTTGCGCCGGGCTGAGCACGGGCTTCAAGGCGGTCGATACAGAGGTTGAGTGCCGCCGCCAGCGTCTTGGGATATCCGAGAGGAATTGAGTCCTCGTCACTGAGCGAGCGAACCGTTAGCTCTTCCAGGTAGCTGTCGACGTACTCGGGCCCGTGATCACAGCCGTAGAGGTAGCCGGCCCCCAGTTCCAAGGCAAGCGGCCAGTCGCCCAACGTCTCAGCCAGGCGATCGAGAACCGGTTCCCAGAGGGCATGCTCATCATCGTTGAGTCGAAGACGCCGGCTCAACAGCTCGACGGACTCGCCACGCTCCATCACCGGCACCGCGATGACTGCACCACTACCAGGGTGGGATGCCCCGTTGAGGGTGGTGATGACCACATCACCACGACCCACCTTCGGCACCCACCTCTCAACCTCCCGAGCCGAGTTCGCATTGTCGAGGACTAGCAGCCAGCGCCCCGCCAACCGGCCGAGAACATCCTGCACCGTTTGCTGGAGTGCCCAGATCGGCCCCCCCGACAGGGCGTTCGCGGCACCTGGGTCAACTGCGGTGACGATACGCTCGAAAGACGTTCGGGTTGAGGACTCCGTCTCACAGTCGATCCACCCGATGAGGTCGTACTCATCAGCATGGGCCGCGATGAAGAGCGCAGCGGCACTCGACTTTCCGATGCCTGACGGGCCGGCCAGTGTCGCACGGCGCACGGTCTGCCCGGCATCTACCTTGAACGCCCTCTCCAGCGGCGCGAGTAGTCCAGGTCGTTCAACATCCGGGATTGTGGGGAGTGACCCGACCAGCGTGCCCCAGTCCCGGAGTCCGATCGAGCGGGCCAAGGTCTCGCCGTCAATCAGCACGAGCTTGCGCAACTCCTCTACCGAAAAGCTCGCCCGATTGCCGGTGACGTCAGCGGCTCGGCCTAGGATCTCGGAGATCAAATATCCGGTCAGCAGACCAGCGGACCGTTCTCCGAGCCCATGTCGTGCGCGGTTCCGCAAGACTCGCAGCGCCTCGCGTAGGTTCTCGAGGATCTTCTCGTCGCCACGCTGGTCGTAGGCCACTCGGCAGCGCGTCAGCCGGGCGAGTTGCTGCTCGTTGAGGCT
Source organism: Kitasatospora sp. NPDC056800 (assembly GCF_042789775.1). NCBI lineage: Bacteria > Bacillati > Actinomycetota > Actinomycetes > Kitasatosporales > Streptomycetaceae > Kitasatospora > Kitasatospora sp. NPDC056800. The sequence continues at coordinate 27,806 of NZ_JBHUAL010000075.1, forward strand.
TTTCAGCTGCCTGCGCCGCTGTGGAGCGGTACGGAACAGTTCAAGCAGGCGGCTGCGCAGCTGCGAGGGTTCCGGTTGTGAGGAGAGGATGTCATCGAGCTGGTGGCTGAGTGCACCGCGTTGGCCATTGGTCAAGAGCCAGTACTGGCGGGACTCTTGGTTGCCACACACCATGTCCAGGAGGATGCCCAGCGCTGTTGCCCCGCTGATCGCGCCACCTGAGGCCTTGCTCTTGACCTGGACGACAGACCGCAGGGAGCCGTCGAGATTGACTACGTCGAAGTCCACCCGCTCCTCGGCTCCCTCGGCAGCGGAGGGTCCTTCCACGCGAACGGACGCCACCTGCTCATCGTCGATCACTGCGATGAGCTGTTCCAACGTGCGCAGGTACTGGTACTGGTAGCCGCGTGCGGCAACACGCCCCCCATCCATGCAGGATCCTCCATTCGCCGACACCCGCCCACCACTGAGAGGGTTCCGCACCAGCCTTCCACTCTGGGGAGCGATGTGTTGGCATCTTCGAAAGTCCCCTCGGATCCTGGTGGTGACAACAGGATGGCGGCTGGGATTTGATGCCCCTGTAGTTAACTGATGATGCGTCGGGCTCGGGCGTCGCATCAGCGTCCTCACCGCCCTGCCCCGCTTCGGCACCCTCCGCCGGCCTCGGCTCGTCGCAGCGGCAACCGAACGGGGAATCGGCATCTGGGACATCGGCAGCGGAAGACCGATCGACCGTCTGCGGGCCCGCGGACCTCAGCCCGGGTTCCACGCCCTGCATCCGTTCACCATGGACGGCGGCGACTACCTTGCTGCGGCCGCCCGCAGTAGGATCCATATCTGGAACCTGGCCACCACTGAGCTCCACCACACCATCCCCACCCCGAATCCCACGACGATCGCCGCGGTCCCCATGCCCGACGGCCGCGCCGTGCTGGCGTCCGGTGACGGGAGCAGCGTTCGGCTGTGGGACCCCGTCGGCGGCGGCCTGCTCCAGATAGTGATCACCAGCGTGCCCGTGAGGGCGCTGGCGGCCCAGCCAGAGGGCAAGCGGCCGACCGTCTTCATCGCGGGGCTCAACTCCGAAGGCCAGTACGCCTACTACGGCCGGGTCGGCGGCTGCCTGATCACCGGCAACGAGGACGGCGCCAAGCACTGCGCGATGAACGTCCTCTACAGCCTCCAGCACCTCGGCTACACCATCCCGCCCCAGGCCGACGCCGGCTGGGTCGGCGAGGCCGGCCCCGGCCCGTCCTACCTGTCCCCCGGCTCCGGCGGCCCCGAGAACGACTTCACCAACCGCAACACCACCTTCATGACCTGGAACCAGCTCCACCTGGCCCGCATGCTCAAGGACGCCGGCGGCATCCCGGCCCACGGCAACCAGCGCTCCGAATGGGACGCCGGCTGCCGCTTCGACTTCGAGAACCCCGAGCACCGCTGAGCCGCCGTCCACGGCTCGGCCGCGCGGAACGCGTGCGGGGTAGGCCCTCGTGGGGCGAACGATCCTCGCCGTCGTGAAAACGTCCTCAGCACAGCCGATGCAATCGCACCCGGGCCTGATCCTCGCATGGTTTGAACTGCGGCTTCGTGCTCCGGCCGGCACCGACCCCATGAGGACGAGCCCCGCGCTGTGCGCCGGCGCGAGGTAGCCGGCTCCCTGCCGCACCGGGAGCACGGGAAGTCGACCGGTCCGACGTCCCGTGCTCCCGTACGACCGGGCAGGGCAGGGCGAGGCGTCCGGCGGAGCGGATCCGCCGGCCGTGGAGCCGGTACGGTGCGCCGCCACCCCCGTCGATGGGCGGGGTGGGACCCGGGAGCACGGTGCCGGGCCAGGGGGGAAGCGGGAGTGCGGTCCCCGTTCCGGTGGGTGACGCCGGGTGACGGGTGCGCTCTGTAGCGTCGGGGCGTGACCTGGTGGTTCGTCCACCGTCACCGTCGACTCCCGTTTCCCGTGCCGCCCCCGTGGGGCCGCTGTCCAAGGAGCCTGCCCATGGCCGATCGTCACTTCCTCCACCGCTTCGACTCCTCCGCTGCCACCGGCGACGGCGGGCCGGGGTACGGGCCGGCCCGGTGGGGCCGGCAGGAGGCGGCAATGGTGGACAACGGAGGGGCGGGTCTGTCCCGGCGGCGGGTGCTGACGGCGGGGGCGCTGGCCGGTGCGACGCTCCTGGGCACCGGCCTGTCGGGGGCCAGGGCGTCGGCCGCGTCAGCTCCGGCGATCTTCTACTCGCCGCACCAGGACGACGAGGCGCTGGGTCTGGCCGGGTCGATCCTGGAGCACAAGGCGGCCGGACGGCCCGTGTACCTGGTGCTGGTGACACGGGGTGAGAACGACGGGCTGGCGAGGCGGATGAACACCGATCCCTGTCCGATGACCACAGAGGACCGCCGGCATCCGTGCGTGGCCCGCGGCCACCACGGGCTGAACTGGCCGACCATACCTGCGAGCGCCAGTGACAGCGTCATCGTGCCCGCCCGGACCGCCGAGTTCATGGCCTCGGCGGCCCGCCTCGGCGTCGACAAGGTGATCAACCTCAAGCTCCCCGACTCCGCGTGGGGCGGGGACGACGCCTTCAAGAAGTTCACCAGCACGGTCAAGTCGAAGATCGCGTCCATCGCGGATCAGTACCCGGGCGCCTCGCACAAGTTCACCGCGGGCTGGCTGGAGGTCAGCGCGACCCACAAGGCGATCACCGACGCGGCCGTGCAGCTGGCGAGGGAGGGCAAGCTCACCGATGTGCGCTTCAACTTCGTCTACGCCTACGACCACGAGCTCCCCGACCGCAGCAGGGGCGCCGCCTACGTGTTGAACATCCCCGACGCCCACATGAAGACCAAGCTCAAGGCCATCGCCTGCTACAACAGCTGGGATCCGTCCAAGAACCTCTACGCGCTCGGCTACCACAGCGTCCCGGAGAAGCTGGAGGGCGCAGCGGCCGACCCGCGCGAGTACGTCTTCGCCCTCCCCAACAACAAGTACCAGTACGGGGACATCGGCCTCGAGGACGGCCCCTACGGTGCCAAGCCGCAGTGGGGGTGGTCCTGACGGGGCCGCCGGGCGCGGTCCGGCGCCCGGGACGGTCGGTCGCCGACCGCCCCGGGCGGTTCGTTTCCTGACCGCCGGTCGGGACTGCGAGGTGATGATCGCCGACCCCGGTCGGACGCACTGTCGCACCCTCGACGAGGCCCGCGCCGTGCTGGGGTCCGCCTGGCTCTTCGCCGGGCTCTGCCTGTGGAACGAGCGGTGTTGCGGACTCAGTGGCGGATCCAGCCCGGGATCCCCCCTTCGGCGTTGCGGCCTTTCTCCAGGAACGCGATGTTGCGGTAGAGGTGCATTCCGGCCAGGGACGGACCGACTCCGCCGGTGGTCTTCAACGGCTGTTCCTCGTAGTGCAGGTCGTCGACGAGCCGTTTGACGAGGCCGAGCGTGGTGCTGTCGCACGCCTCCGGGTCCTCGTTTCCGCCGAAGCCCGGGGCGTAGGAGGTCCACAGGTCCTCGATGACGTAGAGGCCTCCGGCGCGGACGTGGGGGAACAGCGCCCGGAATGTTGTCCTGACGTGTTCGTTGATATGACTTCCGTCGTCGATGACGATATCGAACGGACCGTGCCGTTCGGCGATTTCGATCATCTGGGCGGGGTCGCTCTGGTCCGCCTTCAGTGTGTGCAGGCGCTGTTGATCGAGGCCGCTCTTGTCGTACAGGTCGACGCCGAATACCAGACCGCGCGGGAAGTAGTGTTTCCACATCTTCAATGACCCGCCACCCAGGGTGGGGTGGTCGTATCCGCCGATTCCGATTTCGAGCACCCGGACGGGTTGGTCGCGCAGCTGGCGCAGGTGGCGTTCGTACAGGGCGGCGAACCAGTGCAGGCCGCCCCACTTGTCCGAGTCGTGGCGCAGGGCCAGCCGGGCGAGTCCGGGGTGGTCGGAGGAGCAGCCGGTGAGGATGGTGCTGGCCGCCGCCATGATCGAGCCGAGCGGGCGAACACCCTCCACTGTCATGGACTCCGGGACGAACCGCAGCTCGGTCCGTCGGTTCGCCGGCCCGCCGGGCGCGGACGGCCCGAACAACTCCCGTACCAGGTCGAGCACATCGTATTCGATGCGGAAGAGTGCGGCCGGGCCGTCCGCACCGTTCAGGCCGACCGGTCGACCGGCTTGGACGAGAAAGGAGGTGCTGACCCGCTCCTCGCCGCGCGTGACGTCCAGGACGACGGCGACCGGATCGGCGTTGCCCGGTGGATCGCAGCGGAACAGGATCTCGTCGACCAACACGGCCGTGAGGTCGGCCAGTTCGAAGGAGTGGACGACGGAGTGCAGGGAGCGGGTGTCGTCTCCGGCCAGCCTGAGGCATTCGATGGGTGTGGCCGAATCGGCTTTCCTGTCCGCCATGGGATCCGAGAATGTGCTCATCACATGAAATCCCTTTGTCCGAACCCTGTTGGAATGACCGTCGCGTGACACGTTCTCGTGTCCGTTGCCTCCGGTCAAGCTCCCCCGGAATGCGCGTGCCAGGCAATCCGGTGCGATCGGTCCCGGGGTGACGGTCCCGGCCCGGCGTACTTGAATACGGTGTGGCCGAGCTGGACAATCCCAACGAATCACGCCGAATTCGGCGGTCCTCGATGCCTCCAGCCGGTTAGGAGCACTTCGTGCGCATCTTGTTCGTGGTGGCACCCGGGGTCGGCCACCTCATGCCCGCGGTGCCCACCATGTGGGCGGCGCAGTCGGCCGGTCACGAGGTACTCGTGGCCGCGACCGGACCGAGCCTGGACATGGCCGCGCGTTCGGGCCTGGCCGCCGTGGACGTATCCGACGGCGGCGCCGCCGACGCCTACCACCGGCTCGGTGTCCGGGTCACGAAGAACCGGCCGGACCGGTACGACCTGTCCGACGCCTGGCGCCGGTTCACCGGTGCGGCGGACCGGCCGGGCCCGACGGCCGCCGATCGGCCGGACCCCGCGCGCGAGGACGTCGCCGCCCTGGTCCTCGGGGTGGGAGGCCGGATGGTGGACGGCACCGTGGACCTGATCCGCCGGTGGCGCGCGGACCTCCTGGTCTTCACGACCTTCCTGGCCGGCGGTCAGCTCGCCGCCGAGGCCACCGGAATCCCCTGCGTGATGCACGGGATCGGGCTGCCCTATCCGTCCTTCGCCGCGGTGCTGGGCGCGCTGGAGGACGTGCGGGCACGCCACGGGATCACCGGTGCGCTCACCGGTCCGGTGGCGACGGTCGACCTGTGCCCGGAGAGCCTGCGCCCTCCGGACGCCAAGGCCGGATGGCCGATGCGTTACGTGCCGTACAACGGCGGTGCCGTGCTGCCCGACTGGGTGAGCGCTGCGCCGCGGCGCCCACGCATCTGCGTCACCTGGGGATCGGTGCTTCCCGCGGTCGGTGGAACCCCGGTCCTGCGGGACGTGGTCGACGCGCTGGCCGCCGAGGACGCCGAGGTCGTCCTCACCACGGGCGGGGCGGATCTGTCCGGCCTGGGGCCGCTCCCGCCGAACCTCCGTGCCGTCGACTGGGCGCCGCTCAGCGCTCTGCTGCCGAGCTGCGCCGCCGTCGTCCATCACGGCGGGTCGGGCACCACCTTCACCGCACTCGCCAACGGGGTGCCACAGCTGGTCCTGCCCCAGGTGGCGGATCAGCCGGTGAACGCACAAGCGGTGGTGGAGCGGGGGGTGGGGGTGGCGTTCCCCGACCGGGACATCGACCCCGCGGCACTCGCCGACGGCATCCGCCGCGCACTGACCGACCGGCGGATCCGAGAGGCCTGCCGGCAGGTCCGGGAGGAGATCAAGGCCATGCCCGGCCCCGAGCGGGTCGTCCGGCAGCTGGTCGAGGCCGCGTCATGACCCGCACCGGCCCTGGACCGGTCGGCGCCCCGACCGTGGCACCGGCCGGAGACGCCCCCGTGGGCGCGGCGGCCGGCCCCGGCTGGCCCGCGATCGAACCGCTGCTGCGTGCGGCGGCCGACGAGCACCGGCTGGCGCGGGCCGTCGCCGACCTCGGGCTCGACCGGGTCGCGGAGGTCGTCGTCGAGGAACTGGCCGTGCGGTGCGATCCGGTGCGGGTGGACGGCGCCGCGCACCTCGCCTTCGAGCTCACGTCGGGCGGTGAACGGGCCTGTCGCCTCCTCACCGTCGACCGCGACGGGCTGACCTCGAAGCGGGACGGCTGGCAGGCGGCGCCGGTGCGGATCACCCATGACGCCGTCGACCTCCTGCGCGGCCTCTACGGCCCCGGCACCGATCGCCGGACCAGTCGGCGGGTCACCACCTGCGCCGAGCTGAATGCTCCAAACCCGGCCCCCGGTGGGCTCACCGCGATCGTCCGCGAACGCCAGCGGCTGGCGGTCGCGGTCCAGGCGGTCGTGGCCGCCTGCCAACGGCACCCGGTCGACCTCGGCGGGCTCTCGACCCGGTTCGGCTCGGACAAGTGGGCCGACCTCCACTGGTACACCCAGTACTACGAGCGGCACTTCGCCCGCTTCCGGAACGCGCCGGTCCGAGTGCTGGAGATCGGGATCGGCGGCTACGACGCACCCGACCAGGGCGGCGCGTCACTGCGCATGTGGCAGCGCTACTTCCCGGCGGGACTGGTCCTCGGGCTCGACATCGTCCCCAAACCCGGTGTTCGGGGCCCCCGCATCGCCACCGCCGTCGGGGACCAGGGCGACCCCGGACTCCTGGACGACCTCGGCCGTCGGTTCGGGCCGTTCGACATCGTCATCGACGACGGCAGTCACCTCAACGCCCATGTGCGAGCCTCCTTCACCGCCCTGTTCCCGCACGTGCGGCCAGGCGGGCTGTACGTCGTCGAGGATCTCCAGACCGCCTACTGGCCCGGTTACGGCGGCACCGCCGGCCCCGTCGCCGGGCCCGGAACCTCGGTCGGCCTGCTCAAGCAGCTCGTCGACGGCCTGCACCACCGGGAGTGGGTGCCACCGGCGGCAGCGCCCGGACCGTCCTACGCCGACCGGCATGCCGTGGCTCTGACGGTCTACCACAACCTCGCCTTCGTCGAGAAGGGCGTCAACTCCGAGGAGGGCGCTCCCGACTTCATCGACCGCGGGTGGTCCGCACCACCAGCGTGACGTCCGCCAAGCCCTCCGGACCGATCCAGACCGATCCGATCCGATCCGGTCCGGACCGATCCGGACCAGAACCGACCTGCCAGGGAGACAGCCAGTGGATGACTGCGACAGTGACGGGCACCTCTACCTGGACCTCATGAAGAAGGTCCTGACCAATGTCATCTACCAGGACGGTGGGCTCACTCCGGACGGACCGACCGGCTACCAGGCCGAGGAGCGGCACGGAGGGTTGGACTGGCCCGCTGCCGCGCACACGATGATCGGAAGGGAGCGGCTGGACAACCTGCACGACTGCCTGGAGCGGGTCGTCGCGGACGGCGTCGACGGCGATCTCATCGAGACCGGCGTCTGGCGCGGCGGGGCCTGCATCTTCATGCGTGCCTTCCTGAAGGCGCACGGCATCACCGACCGCCGCGTGTGGGTGGCCGACTCCTTCACCGGCATCCCCGAGATGGGCGCGGACGGGCACCCCCTCGACCGCGAACTGGCCCTGCACGAGGCCAACGGGGTCCTCGGCGTGCCCCAGGAGGAGGTGGCGGAGAACTTCCGCCGCTACGGGCTGCTGGACGACCACGTCGCCTTCCTCCCGGGCCGGTTCCGGGACAGCCTGCCCCAGGCGCCGGTCGAGAAGCTGGCACTGCTCCGGCTCGACGGCGACCTCTACGAATCCACCTGGGACGCCCTGACCCACCTGTACCCCAGGCTGTCCACCGGAGGGTTCGTGATCATCGACGACTACGTCATCCCGGCGTGCCGGGCCGCTGTGCACGACTTCCGTGAGGAGCAGCGGATCGACGACCCGATCCGACGGATCGACGTCTGCGGCGCGTACTGGCGGCGGAGCCTGTGATCGCGGTCCCGGCGGAAGCCGTCACGGTCCACCCGCTCAACGAGCAGTCTCGGGAGATCCTCGACACCGGTGAGGCCGCGGTGTTCGGACTGAGCCCGTTCAACGGGTTCTACCGGCCCGCGACCGTCGAGACCCTGCTGGCCTGGGCCGCCGGAAGGTTTCGGCACGTCGAAGCCGTCCTGCCCGGCTACGAGACGGCCTTCGGCCTCATCGCCTGCGGGCGGGCACCCCGGGAGGCCGCACAGAGCGCGACCCGGGCCGTGCGCAGGATGCGCGCGGCGGCACGGCGCGCCCTCCACGCCTCCGGCCCGAACCCGCACGACCGGGTCAACAGCTGGACCCGGCTCATCAACCGGAAGCGCTACCGCGAGCTGCGCGCCCAGGTCGACGACGCCTTCCGCTCGGACGGCCGGTTACGGGAACTGTGCCGGGAGGCGTCCCGCGGCTACCTCATGACGGTCCTCGGCGGCGAACCGACCCCGGCGCAGATCGAACTCAACCTCGGCTACGTCCTCGCCGAACTCCCGCTCGTCCTGGACCTGCCCGGCATCACGGGGACCCGGACCGCCCTCCTCCTCTACAACCGTCCCTGGCCCTTGCAGCTCGCCCTGTGGAACGGCGAGGTCCCGGCCCTGGCGCCGGCGCCGGGCCACGGCTTCGCCACCATCGCACTGGCCGTCGAGCCGGCCGTCGCACTGGCCGTCGAGCCGGCCGTGGCACCGGCCGTCGAGCAGGCCGCGCCGCCGAACGCCGGTACTAGAGGAGCCCAGTCGTGACCCTGTCGGACACCGACATCCTCCAGTGGCCGCTGCCCGCGGGGGAGCACGGGACCCCGCCGCCGCTGTACGCCACGCTGCGGCGGGAGCGCCCGGTCTGCCCGCTGCGCATGCCCAGTGGGCAGACCACCTGGCTGCTGACCCGCCACGACGACATCACCGGGGTCCTGACCGACCCGCGCTTCTCCAGGGACCTGGTCTACCCGGGCGCGCCGCGACTGATCGGCGAGGACTTCAACTCCGTGCCCGGGGGCATCTTCAACCTGGACCCGCCCCGGCACACCCGGGTGCGGCAGATCCTCAACCCGCTGTTCAACCGGCGAGGCGCCGAACGGTACTCCACCGCCATCGCGGCGCACGCCGAGGACCTGCTGACGGCGATGGCCGCGGGAAGCAACCCCGCGGATCTGGTCAGCGCCTACACGGCGCCCCTCGCCCTGCGGGTCAGCTGCGGGCTGCTCCGCATCCCGGCGGACCGGCGCCAGGCGCTGCACGGCTGCTTCCGTGAGCAGACCAGCCAGAACGCCGACCGGACGGACGTCTCGGCCGCCACCGAGCAGATCGGCGCGCTGGCCGCCGAGATCGTCGCGGACAAGTGGTCCGCCCCCGACCCGACCGAACCGATCGGCGCCCTGATCGCGGCCCGTCAGGCCGACGAGATCACCTCCGACGAGCTGCACGGCACCGTCAGCTACCTGCTCGTCACCGGGATCGAACCGCTCGTCTCCTCGGCGTCCACGGGCATCGTCACCCTGCTCAGGCACCCCGAGGAGCTGCAGAGCGTCCTCGAAGACCCGCGGCTGTGGCCCGCCGTCGTGGAGGAGGTCCTGCGGTTCCACCACAACGGCTACCTGTCCAACCCGCGAGTCGCGTTGGAGGACACCGAGATCCGCGGCGTGCCGATCCGCGCGGGGGAGTCGGTCGTCACGCCGATGATCGCGGCGACCTGGGACCCGGAGCACTACAAGCACCCCCACCGGTTCAACATCCACCGCCGTACGGACGGATCGAGGACCTTCGGTGCCGGCCCGCACTTCTGCCTGGGCGCCTCACTGGCCCGGGCGCACCTGCGGATCGCTTTCGAAGCACTCTTCACCCGGTTCCCGAGGCTCATCCTCGCGATCGACGCGGACGAACTCCCCTGGGACGAGGACAACCTGTTCACCCGCCCGCTCGTCCTGCCGGTCGCCTGGTGAGGGGGCGACAGCGCACGGGCCGGGGTCGGCGGACTACCAGCGCGTCGTGCGGGTTCGAGCGGACCGCGACCGGATCGGTCACGGTC
>NZ_JBHUAL010000076.1:0-37464 GCF_042789775.1 Kitasatospora sp. NPDC056800
TCACCGGCGGCGGAGGCAGCGTAACCGGTGCCCGGACTACGGCTTGATGCGGACCACCTGCGGGTCGTGGTCGCTGGCCTGCTGGGCGAACTCGGCGTTGATGTGCACCACGTCGTACTTGGCGTAGCCGACCTCGGGGCTGACCAGGATGTGGTCCAGCACCTGCGAGTTGCCCTGGTAGACGTACGAGTACTGCTCGGTCTCCGGCAGCTCGTTCACCAGGTCGCGCAGCACGCCGTCCTTGGTGAGCGCGGCCAGCGCGGGCGAGAACTGGTAGTCGTTGAAGTCGCCGAGGGAGACGACCTTGGCCTCCTTGTCGGCGGCCAGCAGCTTGGCGACGAAGGACTGCTCGACGGTGGCCTGCTTGATCCGCTGCACCTCGGAGCTGCGGGTCGGCTGCTGGAAGCGGCTGTCGATGCCCTGGTCGCCGCCCTTGCTGTTGAAGTGGTTGGCGATGACGAAGACCTTCTTGCCGCGGAAGGAGAACTGGCCGACCAGCGGCTTGCGGCTGTTGGTCCAGGCCTCGTCGTTCGGCTCGATCCGGCCGGGCGAGGCGGTCAGCGCGGTGCCCGCGCCGGTGCCGGTCACGCCGACGGCGGTGGTGGCGCTGCCGCCGGGGATGTCGGTGAAGGACACCCGCTGCGGGTTGAACAGGAAGACCTGGCGGATGTTGCCGCCGGGCTCGCCGCCGTCCTTGCCGTCCTGCGGGTCGACCGAGCGCCAGTCGTAGGACGGGCCGCCGGCTGCCTTGATCGCGGCGATGAACTTGGCGACGGTCTGGCTCGCGTCCACCGTGCCGTCGTTCTTGTTGCCGTTGTTGTCCTGGATCTCCTCCAGGGCGACGATGTCGGGCGAGCGCAGGTTGGTGACGACGCCCTGGGCCAGCTCGGCGAACTTGGCGTCCGGGTTGCCCGGGGCCAGGTTCTCCACGTTGTAGGTGGCGAGGGTGAGTTCGCGGTCGCCGGCCTGGGCGGTGACCTCGCGCTGGAGGTGGTTGTCCTTCAGGGTGCCCATGGTGCCGGCGACCAGGGTGTAGCCGCCGAAGTTGTTGTAGTCCAGCGGGCCGGTGGTGGTGCCGGTCAGCTCGTCGCCGACGTTGGCGACCGGGAACGGCCGCTGGTTCACCGGGGCCTGCTGCTGGATCATCAGCCGGCCGACGTTGGGCTCCTTGTACGACTCGTACAGCAGGCCGCCGCGCTTGCTGCGCTGGTCCTGCTTGTCGGCGGCGACCCACAGCTCGTTGTACTTGTCGGTCGCCTGCACCACCCGGACGTCCTTGACCTGGACGAGCATGCCCTCCAGCGACTCGTAGAAGTCGAGGGTGTACTTCTCCGGCTGGAGCGTGCCGCCGTCGATGGAGCCGTCCGGGCCGGCCGGCGGGGCGTAGGTGCCGGGGATGTTGCGGGTGTCCACGACCACCGGGGCGGGCAGCGGGTTGCCGGCCGACAGGACGGTGATGCCGGGGGCGGTGATCTCGGTGATGGACTGCGAGCCGCCGCTGTAGTTCGGGTAGTACTCGGTGACCTTGCCGCTCACCAGCACCGAGTCGCCGACCTGCACGGTCGGGTTGCCGCCGGTGTAGACGAAGATGCCCTCGCTGGTGGCCGGGTCGGCGTCGGGGTTCGGGTCCTGGAGCCAGAAGCCCTTGACGCTGCCGTACGCGCGCACGCCGGTGACGATGCCGGGCACTCCGGTGACGGGCTTGCCGGCCTGCGGGGATATCCGGGTGCTGCCCTGGATGTCGTGGATCCGCAGCGGGCCGGCCTCGGTCGGGGCCGGGGTCGCGGGCGCGGCGGCGTTCGCCACCGGCAGCGGGACGAGCACCAGCGAGGCGGCCAGCGTGGCCGGGATCAGGGCGGCGCGCAGCAGGGTTCTGCGGGGGCGGGAGGCGGGGGCGGTGGTCACCGGGGCAGGGCTCCTAGCTCCGTCGTGCGGCACGGTCGTGGCACGGCGGTCCGGGCGGAGGCGCGCGTCGGGCGCGCGCTGCTCGCGTGGCGAAGAAGCGGAGGACGGTCTCCCGCCCCCCGCGGCGCCCCTCAAGATACGCGCGTAGAAAATGCCCCGACAAGACCCCGACGGTGAACGGACGGTTCCCCGCAGGTGACGTGATGGCCGCTCAGCCCGGGTTTCTCACAGCCCGCTCCCAGCGGACTCCCAGGAAGCCTCGATCCGCTCCACCACCAGCTCGCACAGCTCGTGGGTGCGCAGCGCGTCGTGGGCGTCCAGGGTGCGCCCGGCGCGGACGGCCGCCAGGAAGGCGAGCACGCACTGCTCGATGCCGCGCTGACGGGCCACCGGCACCCAGTCGCCGCGGCGGCGGACGGTCGGCTGGCCGCGGTGGTCGACCACCTCGGCCAGGTTGTGCACCTCGCGCTTGGAGTCGCCGCCGGAGACCTCCAGCACCTCCTCGGTGGAGCCGGAGACCCGGTTCATGATGCCGAGGGCGGTGAAGCCCTCGCCGCCGAGGGTGAGCACCACGTGCTCGACCAGCCCGTCCCGGGTGCGGGCGCGGACGTCCACGTGCTCGATCTCGCCGGGGGCCAGGAACCGCAGTACGTCCACGACGTGGATGAAGTCGTCGAACACCAGGGTGCGGGCCGCCTCGGCCAGGCCCTCGCGGTTCTTCTGGAGCACGATCAGGTCGCGCGGGCGCTCCTTGGCCTGGGCGTAGCCGGGCGCGTAGCGGCGGTTGAAGCCGACCATCAGCGAGCGGCCGGTGCGGTCGGCGAGGTCGACCAGGCGGCGGGCGCCGTCCAGGGTGTAGTCGAGCGGCTTGTCGACGTAGACGTCCACCCCGGCGGTGAGCAGCCGCTCGACGATCGGGACGTGCTGGTCGGTGGCGGCGTGCACGAAGGCGGCGCGGATGCCGCTGCCGATCAGCGCGCCGAGGTCGGTGAAGCGGTGCTCGGGGGCGATCCGGTGGGTCTCGCCGAGCCGGTCGAGCTTGGCCGCGTCCCGGGTCATCAGCCGCAGGTCCAGCCCGGGCAGCGCGGTGAGCACCGGCAGGTAGGCCTTCTGGGCGATGTCGCCGAGGCCGATCACCCCGACCGGGAGCGGGGCGTCGGCGGCTGGCGTGCTGGTCATGAGGCCTCCCGGCATGCGGACGATCATCGGCGGACCCACCTTACGCACCGGCCGGCCCGGGCACGCCACCGCCCGCCGTCCGGTCCCGTCCGTGAACTGCTGACCATCCGTCACCAGTGGCTGATCACAGCCCCTTCGGACAACATGACATTGTACTGTCACATTGTCTGGGGTACGGTGATCGAGCGCTGACACCGGGGGCCCGGTGTCACGGAACGGAGGGACGCGGCGGAAACCAGGGCTCCGAACGCCCCCGCGGCCGACCGCCCGTTCCACTCCTCGTGCCGCTCCACGCGTCCTCGCGGCCGAGACCCCCGCCGGACGTGTCCGCCGTACCGCTCACGCGTCACGGCACCGCCGGCGGCCCCTCCGACGCCTCCACCGCACCAACGCCCCGCTGAACGCCGGAGGCGCGCGCACAGTCCTGTCCCGTCGCTTTCCCAGGAGCACGCTCATGACCGCCACCGCGCACGTCGTCAGGTCGGCAACGAACGAGATCGCCACCGAACTCACCGCCCGGACCCTGCTCCAGCTGGCCGAGCGCGAGATCGGCGCGATCCACGTACGCGGCTACTACCCCGTCGAGATCGCCGAGCAGGTCGCCCAGAAGGCGATCAACCACCAGGCGCTCGGGCACTACCACAAGCAGTACACCAGCAGTGTCGGACGGGTGTACATGCCGCACATCGACACCAAGTGGGACGCCGAGCTGACGAAGCAGTACCACGACAGCGCCCTGCCGGCCATCGAGGACGTCCGCTCGATGTTCCACCCGTACCTCTCGCCGATCGACCGGGTGCGCCTGGAGCTGCAGGAACTGTGGCCGGCCGGCGCCAACCTGCTGCGGCTGCGCGAGCGGGCCTGCTTCGTCGGCGCCTTCCGCGTCTTCCAGCCCTCGACCTCGAAGTTCTACCCGCACAACGACGCGATCGACCAGGAGACCGACGCCCCCGAAATCGCGGGCGTGCTCAACCAGTTGGTCGCCAACGTCTACCTCCAGGTCCCGAAGAAGGGCGGCGACCTGCACCTCTGGCTGCGCGAGCCGACCCCGGAGGAGACCGCGACGATCCTCGACGTCGAGGGCCTGCAGCCCGACTCCGTGGAGCCCCCGGTCCACGTGATCCACCCCGAGGCCGGCGACCTGATCATCTTCAGCCCCCGGATGCTGCACGCGGTGACCAGCGGCGAGGACGAACACCGGGTCGGCGCGGCCGCGTTCATCGCCACCAAGGGCCCGAGGGAACCGCTCGTCTACTGGAGCTGACGCCGCTCCCGCCACAGCCTTCGAATCGACCGTCGACACGCAGAGAGGACTTCGGCATGCTCCCGGCGCTCGTCCGCGCACACGCGCGAACCCACCCGCATCGAACGGCCGTCGTCGTGGGTCGGGAACGTCTGACCTACGCCCGACTCGCTTCCAGGGCGGACCGTCTGACGGACCTGTTGCGGGCGTCGGGCATCGGTCGCGGCTGTCTGGTCGGCATCCATCTCGACCGCACGGCCGACGCCGTGGTCGCCCAGCTGGCGGTCCTCGGCGCCGGCGCGGCCTTCACCCTCGTCGAGCCCACCGAGCCGGTCGCCGAGGGGGCGAACCGGCTCGCCCTCGCCGCCCCCGACCTCGTGCTCGCCGAGCCGCGCCACCACGGCGAGCTGCGCCGGTCCGGACTGCGGGTGGCGGACGGGCACGAGGCCGGCGGCGGCCTCGTGCCCCCGCCGGCCCCCGCCGGCGGGCCTACGGAACCCGGGCCCGCCGACGACGACACGGCCTACGTGCTCTACACCTCGGGCTCCACCGGGGTGCCCAAGGGCGTGCAGGTCTCGCACGCCAACATCCGGCACTACACCGAGTCCCTGCTCCAGCGGCTCGGCATCACCGAACCGCTCTCCTACGCGCACGTCACCACGCTCGCCGCCGATCTCGGCAACACCTGCCTGTTCCTCCCGCTGTGGACCGGCGGCACGCTGCACCTGGTGGACGACGCCACCCGGCGCGACCCGGCGGCGCTCCTGCGCTACCTCCAGGACCACCGGGTGGACGTCCTGAAGACCACCCCCTCGCACTGGAGCGTGGTCTTCCGGGCCTTCGGGCAGGACGGGACGACCCGGCCCGGGCTGCGCTTCCTGCTGCTCGGCGGGGAGTTGCTGGCGCTGCCGCTGGCCCGCCGGATCCTCGACTCCGGTGTCACCCGGAACCTCGTCAACCACTACGGGCCCACCGAGGCGACGGTGGGCGTCGCCGCGCACCGGCTGACCGCCGCGAGCGACCTCGACGCCCTCGACGGCGCCTCCGTGCCCATCGGCACCGCGCTGGGCCGCACCCGGCTCCTCGTCCGCGCCGACGACGGGACCTTCCACGACCGGGACGCGGTGGGCGAGTTGTACATCGCCGGCCCGTCGGTGGCGCTCGGCTACCGGGACGACCCGCAGGCCACCGCGGCGGCCTTCACGGACGACCTCGCGCGGCTCGACCCGGCCCTCGGACGCGCCTACCGCACCGGCGACCGGGTGCGCGCCGACTCCCGGGGCGTACTGGAGTTCCTCGGCCGGGGCGACCGGCAGGTCAAGGTCAGCGGGTACCGGATCGAACTCGGCCACGTCGAGGCGGGCCTGCGCCGGCACCCGGCGGTCGCCGACGCGGTGGCCGTCCTGCTCGCCAGGGACCGGGCGATGCTGGTCGCCGCCGTGGTGCCGGCCGCCGACGGCCGTGCGGCGGTCCAACCGGCCGCGCTGCGACGGGAGTTGCGGGAGCTGCTGCCCGCGCACATGGTCCCCGACCGGATCGAGGCCTTCGACGCCTTTCCGCGCAACGCCAACGGGAAGACCGACCAGGCCGCCCTCCGGGAGCTGCTCGAAGCACGGCTCGCCGAGCGCACGCCCCGCCCGTCCGACCCCGCCGCCGACGGCGGCGACCCGGTGCTCGCCGACGTCCTCGCCTCCTGGCAACGGCACCTGGGCCACGGCGACTTCGCGGTCGACCAGGACTTCGACCAGGCCGGCGGCAGCTCGATCGACGCCATCCAGGTCATCGCGGACCTCCAGGCCAAGGGCTACCGGGTGTCGGCCGCGGCCTTCCTCGCCGAACCGACGGCGGCCGCCCTGGCCACCCGGCTGCGGGAGGACCGCGGGGGCGACGACCACGGCCGCGCGTCCGCCGCCCGGGTCGTAGCGGACGACCGTGCGCTCTCCCCCGCCCAGACCTGGTTCTTCCGGCAGGAGTTCGCCCAGCCCGACCAGTGGAACCAGGCCCTGCTGCTGGAGACCGACAGCACGCCGCGGCCGGCCGAGCTGGCCGCCGCGGTCGCCGACGTGGTGGGCCTGCACCCCATGCTGCGCACCGCGTTCCGTCCGGGAGCCGACGGCCGGCGGCGCGAACTCGTCGATCCCGCCGACGCGTTCAGCTGGTCCCGGCTGCCCGAGGAGGACGGCCCGGCCGCCCGGACCGTCCGGGACGTCGCGGCCGCCCTCCAGCGGGAGATCCGCATCGCGGACGGCAACCTCTTCAAGGTGCACCTCTTCCTCGGCGACGGCCGGGCCGAACTGCTGCTGATCTGCCACCACCTGGCGATCGACGCGGTCTCCTGGCGCATCGTCGTCAGCGACCTCAGCCGCTGCTACAGCGAGCGGCTGCGCGGCGGCGAGCCCACCACCGCCCCCGGCCCGACCGGCTTCGGCCAGTGGGCCACCCACCTGCGCGACCGGACCGCGCAACTGCGCGGGGACCTCGCGCACTTCGACTCCCTGGCCCGGCTGCCCGCCGTCGCGCCACGGCCCGGCGCCCCCGGCGACAACCGCGAGGGCGACGCCCAGGCCCTCTGGTTCCGGCTCTCGCGCGCGCAGAGCGCCGCCCTGACCGAGGCCGCGGCCCGCTCCGGCATCCCCGCCCACGCGGCACTGCTGGGCGCCTTCGCCCAGGCGCTCACCGAGCAGCTCGGCACGGACGAACTCGTCGCGGACGTGGAGAGCCACGGCCGGATCTGCTTCGACGAGACGCTCGAAGTCTCCCGCGTGGTGGGCTGGTTCACCTCGACGTTCCCCGTCAGCGTGCGCACCGTCGCCGGGGACCTCGCCGCCACCGGCAAGTCCGCGGCGGCGGCCCTGGCCGAGGTGCCCGCCCTCGGGGTCGCCTACGGCCTGCACGAGCAGCCGCAGCGGGCCGACGTCTGCTTCAACTACCTCGGCCCGTTCGCCCTGCCCTTCGGCGACGACCTGCACCTGCGGCCCTCGCGCCACCCGGTGGGGCCGGTCCGCGGCCCGGAGAACGACCGCGGCTACGGCCTCAAGCTCACGGCGCGCGTCCACGACGGGCAGCTGGTGGCCGACCTCTCCTACACGCCCGCGCGCCACGACCCCGAGCGGATGCTCGACCTGGCCCGCGCCACCCGCGACCACCTGCTGCGCGGCGCGGGGCTCCCGCCCGCCGACGGCCGGTTCGTGCTGGAGTCGGGATCGAGCACCGGGCTCCTCGCCCAGGTGCCGGGCGCCCTGGAGTGCGAGCCGCCCGCCGGGTCCGTCCGCGAGTACGGCACCGTCCTGCTCACCGGCGCGACCGGTTTCATCGGCGCGCACCTGCTCGACCTCCTGCTGACCCGCACCCGGTCGAAGGTGGTCTGCCTGGTGCGCGCGAAGGAGGGCCGGACACCCGCCGAGCGCCTGGCGGACGCCTACGCCTGGTACGTCCCGGACGGTCGCCTCGACCGGTACGCCGACCGGCTCACCGTGCTGGCCGGCGACCTCGCCGAGCCGGACTTCGGCCTCGCCGAGCCGGACTACCGACGGCTGTGCCACGAGGCGGAGGCGCTCTACCACCTGGCCGCCGACACCAGGCTGTTCGGCGACCGCGAGTCCTTCGACCGGCAGAACACCGCGCCGGTGCGGGCGATGATCCGGCTGGCGACCACCGGCCGGCCCAAGGACCTGCACTACGTCTCGACGCTCGCGGTCTGCGGCGCCGGCGCGCCGGGCGATCCGGCCGTCTTCTCGGAGGACAGCCTGGACATCGGCCAGGAGTTCCTCAACGAGTACGAGCGCAGCAAGTACGACGCCGAGCGCCTCGTGCAGGGCTTCGCCACCCAGGGCGGCAACGCGTTCGTCTACCGCTCCGGCAACGTCAGCGGCCACTCGGTGTCCGGCCGCTTCCAGCGCAACGGCGGCGACAACCGGCTGGTCCAGCTGCTGCGGGCGTCGGTGCGGATCGGCCGGGTGCCCCGGGTCGGCGCCCTGACCCTCGCGCTGAGCCCGGTGGACGTGGTGGCGCGGGGCATCCTGGAGATCTCGCGCAGCGCGCGGGTGCGGGGCGGCACCTTCCACCTCGACACCCACCACGAGGTGTCCTACGAGCGGCTCTTCACGGTCCTGCGCGACCAGGGGTACGCCCTGGCCGAGGACGGGGCGGAAGGCTTCGCGGAGCTGTTCGGCCGCTACCTCGGCGACGGCGGGGAGCAGCTCTCGCTCGCGCACTTCTGGGCCGGCCGACCGGACCGCAACGTGCGGTACGACCACACCCGCACCCGGCGGCTGCTGGCCCGGCTGGGGGTGGAGTTCCCCGAGGTGACGGGCTCCTGGCTGCACGCCTTCTTCACCGGCCTCGGGCAGCAGGGCGAACTCCCCTCCGCGGGCACCAGGTAACCGACATGGACGACAGACAGGGAACAGGCATGGACGAGAAGCGGGTCGCCGTGGTCACCGGGGCCTCCTCCGGAATCGGGCGCGCGATCGCCGCGCGCTTCGCCCGGCAGGGCGTGCGGGTGCTGGCCACCGGCCGCGACGGCAGGAGGCTCGCCGACCTGGCGGCCGAGTCGGACCAGGCCCCGGGGGCGGTCCGGCCCTTCCCGGGCGACGTGACGACGCCCGGGCACGCGCGGGAGCTGCTGGCCGCGGCCGCGGCGGAGTGGGAGGCGGCGAGCATCTTCGTCGCCTGCGCCGGCCACGGCCTGCCGGGCACCGTGCTCGGCTCGGACCCCACCCGCTGGGAGCGGCTGATCGAGGTCAACGTCCTCGCCGTCCTCCACCAGCTCCGTGACGCCGCGGCCGAGTTCGTGCGGCAGGCGGAGCTGGACGGGGGGCGGCGGGTCCGCGACATCGTGGTCATCGGCTCGACCGTCGGACGGCAGGTCTCGGCCGCGAACCCGGTGTACGGGTCGACCAAGTTCGCCGTCCACTCGCTGGTCGAGGCGCTGCGCCAGGAGGTCTGCGCCCACAACGTCCGGGTGACCCTGATCGAACCCGGTTTCGTCCGCTCGGGCTTCCAGGACGCCGCCGGCTACGACAGCGCGTGGTTCGAGGCGGTCGCCGCCGAGAGCGGGCCGCTGCTGACCCCGGAGGACGTCGCGTCGGTCGTCGAGTTCGCGGTCGGCCGCCCGACCCACGTGCACCTCGACGACATCCGGCTCCGCCCCACCCGTCAGAAGGTCTGAGCGCCCCGCACCCCCCGGAGGAGCACCCCGCGGAGGCTTCCGCGCTGAGGCCGTCCGCCCGGCGGGCTCCGTCCGACCGACATGACGAGGAGGAACGTTGTCACAGCTCAGGCCGGTCGCCGTACTGGTCGACGCCTACACCTCCGGCGGCTACCTGCCACCGGAGTTCACCGCCCTGGGTGCGGACCTGGTGCACGTCCAGAGCACCCCCGGGCTGATGCCCTCCATGCCCGCCCCGGACCTGACCGTCTACCGGGCGAACATCGTCCACGAGGACCTCGACCGGACGGTGGCGGAGCTGGCGCGGTACGCACCGGTGTGCGTGCTCGCCGGACAGGAGCCGGGCGTGCTGCTCGCGGACCGGCTGTCGGAGCGGCTGGGCCTGGCGACCAACGGGACGGAGCTCTCCGAGGCCCGTCGGAACAAGTACCGGATGATCGAGGTGCTCCGCGCCGCCGGCCTGCACTGCGCCGACCAGTTCAAGAGCGGCGACCCGCAGGCCCTGGTGGACTGGGCGCAGCGCGCCGGGCGTTATCCGGTGGTCGTCAAGCCGCTCGACTCCGCCGCCGGCGACGGGGTCGTCGTCTGCGCCGACGCCGAGCAGGTGCGGTCCGCGGCGAAGGCCGTCCTGGACACCGAGACGATCTACGGCTCGCCCAACCGCGAGGCGCTCGTCCAGTCCTACCTGGAGGGGACGGAGTACGTCGTCGACATGGTCTCCCACGAGGGCCGGCGCTACGTGTGCGGCGTGTGGGAGTACCAGAAGCGCCTGCTGCCCTCGGGCCGCAACATCTACGACCGCGAGCGCCTGCTGTCGCCGGCCGAGCCGCCGGCGGCCGAGCTGACCGACTACGTGGACCGGGCGCTCGCCGCGCTGGGGGTCCGCCACGGGCCGAGCCACGCCGAGGTGATCGTCACCGCCGACGGGCCGGCGCTGGTGGAGGTCGGCTCGCGGATCGCCGGGAACATGCACCCCGGGTTCCACGACCGCTGCACCGGCGCCAACCAGGCGACGCTCAGCGCGCTCGCGTACCTGCGGCCCGAACGGTTCGCCGCCGAGTACGCGGGCCGCGGCTACCACAAGTTCGAGGAGGCCGTCTGCTGCACGACCTCCACCACGCTGTCGGGCGTGGTCGAGAGCGTCGACGAGCGGGCGGTGCGGCGGATCGCCGGGCTGGAGAGCGTGTTCGGCCTGAACCTGAAGCTCGGGCCCGGGGACCGGATCCGGCCGACCGTCGACCTCTACTCCAGCACGCTCAGGATCTTCCAGTGCGCCGGGACCGCGGACGCGATCCACCGCGACCACCGGCGCATCGAGGAGCTCAAGGACCAGGTCTACCGGTTGTCCGACACAGAGTCAGGTGAGAGATGAGCACCGTCGTCGTCGCTGTCGTCCCGGGCGCGGCCGTCGGCCCCGCCGCCATCGCCGCGGCGGTCCGGGCCCGCGGCCTCCGCCCGGTCTTCGTGGCCGTCGCCGGTGCCCTGGGGGCGCCGGAGCGGGCGGCGTACGAGGGTTTCGGGCCGGTCGTCGAGTGCGAGCCCGACGCGCCGGAGCCGGCGCTGGCCCTGCTGCGTCCCCACCGGCCCTGCGGCATCACCACGTTCAGCGAGCCGCTGGTCCCGCTGACCGCGCGGCTCGGCGACGGGCTGGGGCTGCTGTTCCACGAGGCCGAGACGGTCACCGTGCTCACCGACAAGCGGGCGCAGCGCGGACGGCTGGCGCGGGCCGGTGTGGACGCCGTCCGGTCGATCCCGGTGACGAGCCGGGAGGAGGCCCTGGCGGCGGTACGGGAGCTGGCCGGTCCGGTGGTCGTCAAGCCGGTCCACAGCCACAGCAGCCGCGACACCCACCTGGTGGCGGACGCCGAGGGCTACCCCGCGGAGCTGACGCCCACCGCCGAGCGCCCGTTCGTGGTCGAGGAGTACCTGCGCGGCCGGGACGAGGGCGACTTCGGCGACTACGTGTCCGTGGAGTCGCTCGTCGCCGACGACGCGGTCCACACGCTCGGCGTCACCGGCAAGTTCCCGCTGCTCGACCCGTTCCGCGAGCAGGGCCAGTTCTTCCCCTCCCAGCTGTCCCCCGCCGAGAGCGGCGAGGTGGCCCGGCTGGCCACCGAGGCGGCCCGCGCCCTCGGCATCCGGCGGGGCCTGGTGCACACCGAGATCAAGCTCACCGCGCGGGGCCCGCGGATCATCGAGGTCAACGGGCGGCTCGGCGCCTTCATCGCCGACCTGCACCGGCGGACCACCGGCCTGGACCTGCTGGAGCTGGGCATCGCGGTGGCCTGCGGACAGCCGGTCGAACCGTCGGCACCCGCCCCCGGGGACATCGCCTTCCAGTACTGGAACCTGCCGCCGCTGGCCGGCGGCGCGCTCCGCCGGGTGGACGGGGTGCGGGAGGCCGAACGGGAGCCGGGCCTCGTCGACTACGTCACCCGGGTGCCGGTGGGCAGCGAACTCGAACCGAGCGTGATGACGATGCGGCTGGACTTCCTGCGCGGCGGCGCGGCGGACCACGCGGCGATGCTCCGGGCCCTGGACCGCTGCCTGGCCCCGCTGCGGTTCACCTTCGGGCAGCCGGACGGCACGGCCCGTACCTGGCAGGCCTCCCGGGGCGGGCTGTGCTCGCCCGCGTAGCGGCGGCGGCCCGGGTCAGGCCGCCCGAGCGGACCGGTGCGCTGCTGTCGGCCACGCTCGTGCTGTCCGTCGGCAAGGGGGCCTTCCTCGCCACCGTGATGGTCTACCTGCTGCAGATCGTCGGGCTGACGCCGCTGCTCGCGACGGCCGGCCTGACGCTCTGGGGGGCGGCCTCGGCGGCGGTGGCGGTCCCGACCGGCCTGCTCGTCGACCGGGGCCGGGGCCGCGCCGTCGGCAGCGTCGCCGCCGTCTGCGCGGCGCTGCTGGTCCCGCTCTCGGCCCGGGTCCACACGCCGTGGGCCCTGCTGCTCGTGCTCTGCGTGGCCGGGGGCTTCGACAGCGCGGGCAACGTGGTCCGCCGCGCGATGCTGGCCGGCGCCGGAGGCGACAGCGTCAAGGCGCTCGCCTGGGCGCGCACCGTCACCAACATCGGGTTCGCCCTCGGCGCGCTGTGCTCCGTACGGCTGCTGGCCTCCCGTTCGCCGTCCGCCTACGAGACCGCCTACCTGCTGATCGGCGGCGGCTACCTCGTCATGGCGGCGTGCTTCGCCACCACCTCGCTCGGCGCCGGCCGGCGCGGCTCCCCCTCCGTCCGCGCACCGGGGGTGGTCGGCGCGCGGAGTCTGCGCACCGGCGGCGCACTGGCCGCGGCGACGGGGATCCTGACGGTCCACACGACGCTGCTCAGCACCGTGCTGCCGCTCTGGGTCACCCGGCACGCCTCGGTGCCGGTGTCCGTGCTGGGCTGGCTGGTGATGCTCAACTCGCTGATCGCCGTGGGCGGTCAGCTGGCCGTGAGCAGGCGCGCGGCGACGCGCGAGGGAGCGCTGCGCTGCTTCCGGAACTCCGCGGTGTGGACCGCGGGTTGCTGCCTGCTGCTCGGCCTGGTCCGGTTCGCGCCGACCGGCTGGCAGGTCGTCCTGCTCGTCGCGGCCACGATCGCGCTGACCGGCGGCGAACTGCTGGAGGCCGCGGGCGAGTGGGGCCTGTCCGCCGTGCTCGCGGCGGCCGACGAGCACGGCTTCTACCAGAGCGCCTGCGTCCTCGGCGAGACCACCCAGGGCGCGGCCGGCCCGCTGCTCGTCGCCGGCCTGGTCACCGCCGCGCCGGTCGCGGGCTGGATCGTCCTGGTGGCGGTGCTCGGAGCCGGCCGGTACATCGCCGGGTTCACCACGCCGCCACCCCACAAAGCCATCGCCATCGACTCATGACACGTCTCAGGACACACGGAATCGGGAGCGGACGATGAAAGGCTCACCCAGCGTCAACCACCCGCGTTTTCGGGCCGTCACCAACTGGATCTTCCTGCGCGGTGCGGGCGGCGAGGGCCGCCCGCGGATCATCCCCCCGCGCACGGTCTTTCCCGAGGTACGCGCCCTGGAGGCCGTCTACCCCGCCGTCCGGGCGGAGGTGGACGCGCTCCTGAGCCGCACGAGCATCCCGACCTACGGGACCTTCGACCCCGTGCGCGCGGCCCAGGTCTCGGAGGACTGGCGCCTCTACTACGCCTACATGTACGGCCGGCCCAACGAGCTGGCCAGGAAGGACTGCCCGGCGCTGCTCGACTTCGCGATGTCCACGCCCAACGTGGTCAACGCGTTCATCTCGATCCTGGACCCGGGAGTCGGCCTGCCGGCCCACCGGGACCCGTACGCCGGTGTGCTGCGCTACCACCTCGGCCTGCGGATCCCGAAGGACAACCCGCCGCGGATCAGGCTCGACCGCGACTACTACACCTGGCGGGAGGGCGAGGGAACCGTCCTGGACGTCTCGTTCGAGCACGAGGTGGAGAACCACAGCGACGAGCCCAGGGTCATCGTGATCGTCGACTTCCGCCGCCCGATGGGGCCGTTCGCCGATCTGCTCAACCGGTACTGCCTGCGCCTGAAGCAGAAGTGGGCCCCGCAGTTCGTCGAGGCCTCGAAGTACGACGTGATGCACAGCTGAGCGGCCGCGGTGCCGCGGGTGTGGGGCGTCGGCCTGGCCGGCGCCCCGCACCCGTGTGCCCCGGCGGGCGGGGTGCTCAGCCCGACGGGCGGTGCAGGGCGGCGAGGAAGGCCGCGCCCGCGGGGAGCAGCGGCGGCAGCGGGGCGGCCGCCGGGTGCCAGGGCGCCTCGTACTCCCAGCAGACCCAGGTGTCGGGCGGCAGCAGGCGCAGGCAGTCGGCGATCGGCAGGACGCCGGCGCCCAGCGGGAGCGGGGTGCGGTCGTGCGGGCCGGCGATGTCCTTGACCTGGACGTGGCCGAGGTACGGGGCGAGCGCCGCGTGGGTCCCGGCCGGGGTCTCGCCGGCCAGGTGGGTGTGCATCAGGTCCCACAGGGCGCCGACGGCCGGGTGGGCGACCCGGGCCAGCAGCCCGGCCACCGCCCGGCCGCCCCGGTGGGAGTCGTGGGTCTCGACGAGGACCCGCACGCCCAGCCGCCGGGCCTCCTCCGCGACCTCCGCGAGCCGCCGGACGGCCCGGTCGTCGGCCTCGGTGCGCGGGCCGTCGCCGCCGCGCGGGAAGACCCGCAGGCCGGCCGCGCCCAGGTCGGCGGCGAGCCGCAGGTGGGTGCGGAGCGCGTCGGTCACCGGGCGGTCCGGCCCGGGGGCGGCGACGCCGACGTAGGAGGCGAGCGCGAGCGGGGTGAGGCCGTGGGCGCGCAGGACGCGGGCGGCGCTGCGGCGCTCCCCCGGGGTCATCGCCGGGTGGACGGACTCGCCCTCGGCGCAGCGCAGTTCGAGCCCGTCCCAGCCGTGCTCGGCGGCGAGCCGGGCGGCCCCGGCCAGCGGGAGCCCGGGGAGGCCGAGCGTGGAGAGGGCGAGCGGCACGGCGGCTCCGTCGTTCGTCGGGCGCCCCGGGCAGGGCAGGGCGGGCAGGGCAGGGCGGGCACGGCGACCCGCGCGGGCGAGGAGGGCGGAGCGGGCCGGGCCAAGGATATATTCAAGCTGAGACAAAGTCCTGACCGTCCGGGCCCGGCCCGGTCCGAGGAGCGCGCGATGCCCCCGAGCCGTACCCCCGCCACCGCCACGACGCAGACCGTCGCCCAGGTGAACCAGACCGTCCTGCTGGAGGTGCTGCGGCGGCACGGCACGCTGTCCCGGCAGCGGCTGGCCGCCGAGAGCGGGCTGAGCACCGCGACCGTGCACCGGCTGGTGGAGGTGCTGCGGGCCGAGGGGCTGGTGGAGGTGGAGACGGAGCGGGCGCCGTCCGGCGGCGGCCGGCCGCCGCAGCTGATCCGGTACAACGCCCGCGCGCAGACCGTGCTGGCGATCGCGGTGCGCCCGCGCCGGATCGTCGGCGTGGTCGCCGCGCTGGACGGCACGGTGCTGCACGAGGCCGAGCACCACTGGGCGTTCCCCGGCCCGGACCGGCCGCGGGAGATCGCCGCCGACGAGCTGACCGGCCCGCTGCTCGCGCTGGTGGACGGCCTGCGGGACTGGGCCGGGCGGCACGCGGGCGCCCCCCGCGCCCTCGTCGTGGGCGTGCCCGGGGTGGTCCGGGACCGCACCGGGCTGGTCGAGTTCGCGCCCGCGCTGGACTGGCCCGGGCTGCGGCTGGGGGTGCTGCTCCAGGAGCGCTACGGCGTCCCGGTGGCGGTCGAGAGCAACGTCAACCTGGTCGCGCTGGCCGTGCGGGAGTCGCCCGCCGCGGCCGGGGTGGGCGACCTGGCGGCCGTCGTGGTGGGCATCGAGGTCGGCGCCGGGATCGTGCTGGACGGCCGGCTGCACCGCGGCCGGCTGGGCGCGGCCGGGGCGCTGGGCCACCTGATGGCCGGGCACGCGGCGCTGGACCGGCCGCTCGGGCGGACCGGCGACACCCAGGCGAGGATCGGCGACCACGCGGTGGACCGGCGGATCACCGAGGCCGGTCTGACGGTGTCCGGCACCCCGGCCGAGCGGGTGGCGGGGCTGTTCCGGCTGGGGCGCGAGGGCGATCCGGCGGCGGTGCGGCTGATCGGCGAGCTCACCGACGACCTGGCGCTGCTGGTGGCCAACCTGAGCACGGTGCTGGCGCCGGAGCTGATCGCCCTCGGCGGGCGGCTGTTCTGGGAGAGCGGGGGCGAGCTGCCGGCCGCGATCGAGAGCCGGCTGCAGGGGCGGGTGCCGGTCCTGCCGCGCCTGGTGGTCGTGCACAGCACCACCACCGAGCTGGTCGGCGCGGCCGCGGCGGCGGTCCGGCTCGCGGACGGGGCGACGTTCATCACCCGCTGAGGTCCGGGGCCGACCAGCCCTACCGCCCCCTCCCACTATTTCTCACTGTGATAGAAACTCCTTGTGCGTCAGCGACCCGAGGAGAACCGGATGCCCACCGCCGCCTTCGCGATGGACCCGGAGCGCTTCCCCGACGTCTACGGCCCGCGGGCCCGCGCCCGGGTCGCCGCCCGGGCCGAGGTGCTGGCCGACCCGGCCTCGCCCGACGGGGTGTGGAGCGCCGAGCGGCTGGCCGCCGCCGCGCCGGAGGCGCTGCGGGCCGTCGAGGTGCTGTTCACCGGCTGGGGCGGGCCCGTCCTGGACGCCGACGCCCTGGCCCGGCTCCCCCGCCTGCGGCTGGTGCTCTACGCGGCCGGTTCGGTGCGCCGGATCGCCGGGGAGGCGTTCTGGGCGGCGGGCGTCCCGATCGTCACCGCCGCCCACGCCAACGCCGTCCCGGTCGCGGAGTTCGCCGTGGCCCAGATCGTCTACGCCCTCAAGGGCGGCTGGCGCCACGTCCTCGACGCCCGGGCCGCCCGCGCCGCCGTCCCGGCCGCCCGCACCCCGGGCGGGTACGGCTCCACGGTCGGTGTCCTGTCGCTCGGCGCGGCCGGGCGCCTGGTCTGCGAGATGCTGCGCGGCTACGACGTCGAGGTCCTCGCGCACGACCCGTACGCCCCGGTGCCGCCCGGGGTGCGCGCCGTCGGCCTGGACGAACTCTTCGCCGCCGCCGACGTGGTGAGCGTGCACACCCCGCTGCTCCCCGCGACCCGCGGCCTCGTCGACCGGCGGCTGCTGACCTCGATGAAGCCCGGCGCCACCCTCGTCAACACCGCGCGCGGAGCCGTCCTGGACGAGCCCGCGCTGCTGGCCGTCCTCGCCGAACGCCCGGACCTCTTCGCCGTGCTGGACGTCACCGACCCCGAGCCGCCGCTGCCCGGCTCACCGCTGTTCACCCTGCCCAACGTGGTCGTCACCCCGCACCTGGCGGGCAGCCGGGGGCTGGAGCGCCGCCGCCTCGGCGACCTGGTCGTCGGCGAGTTCGAGCGCTGGCTGGACGGGGCCCCGCTGCGCCGGGCGCTCGACCCGCACACCTACGAACGGATGGCCTGACCCGTGCCGGATCCACAGAGCCCCGACGTCGTCCTGGTCCTGACGGACCAGCAGACCGCCGACGCGATGGGCGCCGCCGGGAACCCGTACCTGCGCACCCCCGCGATGGACGCGCTGGCCGCCGCCGGCACCCGCTACCCCAACGCCTACTGCGCCCAGCCGCTCTGCACCCCCTCCCGGGCCAGCCTGATGACCGGCCGCCTGCCCAGCACCGTCGGCGTCACCGGCAACACCGGCGGCCCCGAGGACCCGCTGCTCGGGCGCCTGTTCACCGAGGCCGGGTACGACTGCGGCTACGGCGGCAAGTGGCACCTGCCGGAGCTGGACCTGCCCGCCGACCGGGGCTTCCGCCGGATCCACCCGGCGGGCGGGGACGACGCCGGACTCGCCCGCGCCGCCGCCGGGTTCGTCCGCGCGCCGCGCGAGCGGCCGTTCCTGCTGGTCGCCTCCTTCCTGGAGCCGCACGGCATCTGCGAGTGGGCCCGCGGCCAGGACCCGCGCACCGGCCCGCTCCCGCCCGCGCCGCCCGTCCCCGAACTCCCGCCGCTGCCCGCCAACTTCCCGGTCGGACCGTACGATCCGGCACTGCCCCGGCTGGCCCGGCTGGCCCAGCCGCACACCCACCCGACGGAGCACTGGCGGGAGGACGACTGGCGCCGCTACCGGCACGCCTACTACGCCCTGGTGGAGCGGGTGGACCGGCACATCGGCCTGCTGCTGGCCGCGCTGGCGGAGCGCGGCGGCGACCGGGAGACCGTGGTGGTGTTCAGCTCCGACCACGGCGACGGCGCGGGCGCCCACCGCTGGAACCAGAAGTGGGCCCTGTACGAGGAGTGCGTGCGGGTGCCCCTGGTGGTCACCGGCCCCGGGGTGGCCGCCGGCGCGGTCGACGAGCGGCTGGTCGCGGCCGGGCTGGACCTCATCCCGACGCTCTGCGACCTGGCCGGGATCGAGGGGCCGGACGGGCTGCCCGGCCGCAGCGTCCGCGCGCCGCGGCCGCACGACAGCGTGGTGGTCGAGACCCGCTGGGAGATCCCCGGCTTCAACAACGCCCTGGGCCGGATGGTCCGCGCCGGGCACCACAAGTACGTCTGCTACGCCTGGGGCGACCACCGGGAGCAGCTCTTCGACCTCGCCGCCGACCCCGGCGAGCTGGTCAACCTCGCGGTCGACGCCCGGCACGCGGCGCTGCTCGACCGCTTCCGGGGCCTGCTGGCCGGGCACTGCGCTGAGGTCGCCGACCCGTTCGCGCGCTTCGTGCCGCACACCGCGCGCTGACGCGAAAGGGGCCGGCCCGCCCGGGCCGGCCCCTTCCCTCGCGGTCGTTACGGCCGGACGGCGATCAGCTCGCGCCCGCGCAGCGTGTAGAGCACGCCGTGCTCGTCCGCGGCCAGCCTGGCGCCGCTGTACCACTCGGCGTCCAGCCCGACCAGCACGGTGGCGGCCAGGGTCTCGCGGTCCAGCCGGAACAGGCTCCGCTCGCTGACCCCATACAGGGCCCCGCCGAGCGCCAGCAGCCGCGGGTTGGCGCCGGAGACGGCCCCCAGATCGGCCCGCCGCCCGATCACCGGCACGAACCCGGCCCGCCGCGAGCCGCACAGGTCGACGGTGAACGCCCGGCCGTTCACGGTCAGGCCGTACAGGGTGTTCCCGAGCACGGCGAGGCTGCTGACGCCCGCGCCGAGGTCGGTCGCGGTGCGCCACAGCTCGCGGCCGGCCACCGGGTCCCAGGCGGCCAGGTCGCCGCGCGGGCCGGTGGGCCGGGCGTTGTCGCCGCCGAGGAAGGCCTGGCCGTGCCCGGCGGCGACGGCGCGCACCAGCTGCTCGGGGCCGAGCGGGTCGGTGTGCACGGTGGGCCGGCCGCTGCCCGGGCGGTAGGTGACGAAGGAGCCGCCGCCGGTGGTGTCGGCCTGGACGCCGAGCAGCAGCAGGCCGCTGTCCGGGTCCCGGCGGATCACCTGCGGCCGGTTCTGCTCCTGCGGCAGCGCGGCCTCCTTGACGGGTGCCGGGTCGCTTCCCGGCCGGTAGCGCCAGATGCCCTGCGAGGAGTAGACGCCCAGGTAGAGGGTGCCGTCGTCGAGGACCACGGTGTCCTTGGCCTCGCCCGGCACCGGGAGCTTGCGGACGGTCCCGGCGGCCAGGTCGTGGAGGGCGAGCGAGCCGTTGCCGCCGACGTAGACCCGCCCGGCGCGGGCCGCGACCGACATGCCGAGCTGGGCGGCGGCGGGGGCGCCCGCCTCGACCAGGTCCCGGGTGGCGACGGCCCCGGTGCCGAGGTCGAGGGTCCAGACGGTGCCGCCCTCGGTGACGCCCGCGAGGGTGTCGCCGAGCCGGCCGAGGCCCCAGGAGTTGCCGTCCGGCACCGGCACGGCGAGCTGGTCGAGCGCGCCGGTGGCGAGGTCGTGGCGCCACAGCACGCCGTGCTCGGTGGAGGTGAACCAGAGGGTGTCCCCCCGGCGCTGGAAGTTGGTGACGCTCTTGGTGCCGGGGACGGCGAAGGAGCGCAGCACCCGGTGGTC
The DNA here is from genome assembly GCF_042789775.1 of Kitasatospora sp. NPDC056800. Lineage (NCBI taxonomy): Bacteria > Bacillati > Actinomycetota > Actinomycetes > Kitasatosporales > Streptomycetaceae > Kitasatospora > Kitasatospora sp. NPDC056800. Next base: position 19,941 of record NZ_JBHUAL010000076.1, read on the forward strand.
GGCCGGGTCGAGCAGCGCCACGTGGGCGGGCGCGCCCTCGGTGGAGACCGCCAGCAGGTCGTCGCCGAGGACGGTGATCCGGCGGATGATCGTGTCGCCGCGCAGGTCGGGCGGGGTGATGTCGGTGACGGCGCCGGTGGCCCGCTCGACGGCGTACAGGCTCGCCCTGGTCGCCCCGCCGCCGCCCGCGAGGTTGCTGCCGACGCCGAGGTAGGCGTGGGTCGCGGTGGCCGCGACGGCCCGGCCCTGGGTGGCGTTCGGCGCCGGGGAGGCGACCTCGGTGACGGCGCCGGTGGCCGGGCTCCAGGCGTAGAGGCCGGGGCCGGCGGCCCGGCCCTTCTGCCGTCCGGTCGCGTAGACCGTCCCGTCGGGCGCGACGGCCACGTCCCGCACGTCGGCGCCGGGGACGCTGCCGAGCGCGGTGAGGGTGCCGTCGTAGCGGTAGAGGTTGGCCGCGCCCGGGGCGTCGGTGACGCCGAGGTGGAGCACGCCGCCGTGGGCGGCCGAGCCCTGGACGAAGTTGCCGGTGGGCAGGTCGACGGTGGCGGTGACCCGGCCGGTCGGCAGGTGGTAGCCGATCACCCGGGCGGGGGCGAGGTTGCGCGAGCCGATCCACAGGGTGTCGTCGACCAGTGTGGCGCTCATCAGGGGGAAGTCGCTGTTCCCGGGGCCGAGTCCGGTCACCTCGGGCTCGCGGGCCGCGGGCGCGGCGGGGGCCGCCGCGGCGGCGGGCGGGCCGAGCACCGAGAGCGCGGCCACCGCGCCGGTGCCGAGCAGGAGTTGGCGGCGGGAGGGGTTCACGGCAGGCATGGGGCTCCAGGGTCCGGTCATGGTCGGGACGGTTCGGGAGCGCCGGCGGCCGCCAGCAGCTCCCGGGTGTACGGGTGCGCGGGGGCGGCGAACAGCTCGGCGGCGGGCGCCTGTTCGACCACCCGACCGTGCCGCAGCACCAGCACCTCGTCGCAGAGGTGCCGGACCAGCGCGAGGTCGTGCGAGATGAACACCAGCCCCACGCCGTGCTGTTCGCGCAGGTCGGCGAAGAGGTTGAGGATCTGCGCCTGGACCGAGACGTCCAGCGCGGAGGTCGGCTCGTCGGCGACCAGCACCTGCGGGCCGACGGCCAGCGCCCGCGCGATCGCGACCCGCTGGCGCTGGCCGCCGGAGAGCCGGTGCGGCCGGGCGTCGAGCACCGCCTCGGGCAGGCCGACCAGCTCGCACAGTCCGCGCGGGTCGCGGTCCCGCAGCCCGTGGGTCGTCAGCGGCTCGGCCAGCGCCTCGCGCACCGTCATCCGGGGGCTGAGCGAGGCGTACGGGTCCTGGAAGACCAGCTGTACCCGGCGCCGCAGTTCGCGTTCCTCGGCGCGGTCGGCCCCGGCCCAGGAGCGGCCGTCCACCCGGACCGTCCCGGCCTGCGGGCGCACCAGCCCGAGCAGCGCGCGGGCCAGGGTGGACTTCCCGGAGCCGGACTCGCCGATCACCCCGACCGCCCGGCCGGGCGCGGCGCTCAGGCTCACGCCGTCCAGCGCCGGGGGCCGGCGGCGGCCGTAGCGGACGGTGAGGCCCTCCGCGACCAGGACGGGCTCGGCGGCCCGCTCCACCCGTCGCGCCTCGACGATCTGACGTTCCGTCACCACAGCCTGTGCCACGGGGAGATGGCAGGCGAAGCCGAATTCGCCGGTGTCGGTCCACTCCGGCGCCGAGTCCGTGCAGCGATCGGCGGCGGCCGCGCAGCGCGGTGCGAAGGCGCAGCCGGCGGGCGCCTCCCCGGCCGCCGGCGGGCGTCCGCCGATGACGGTGAGCGGCGCGCCGGGCGGGCCGTCCAGCCGGGGCACGCCGGCCAGCAGCCCGGCGGTGTACCGGTGCCGGGGCGCGGCCAACAGGCCTGCGGTGGGCGCCCGTTCGACGATCCGTCCGGCGTACATCACCTGGACGGTGTCGCAGCTGCGGGCCACCACGCCGAGGTCATGGGTGATCAGCAGGACGGCCGTGCCGGTCTCGTCGCGCAGCCGGACCAGCAGGTCCAGGATCTCCACCCGGGTGCTCGGGTCGAGCGCGGTGGTCGGCTCGTCGGCGATCAGCAGCTCGGGGCGGTTGGCCATCGCCATGGCGATCAGCACGCGCTGGCGCATGCCGCCGGAGAACTCGTGCGGCCGGTCGCGGTAGCGGCGCGCGGGCTCGGCGATGCCGACCAGGTCGAGGAGTTCGAGCGCCCGGGCCCGGGCTTCGCGGCGGCCCGCGCCGTGCACCAGGGCGGCCTCGGCGAGCTGGCGGCCGACCGGCATCCGGGGGTTGAGGTGGGCCAGCGGGTCCTGGAAGACCATGCCGATGCGCCGGCCGCGCACCGCGCGCACGGCGGGCTCGGGCAGGGCCAGCAGGTCGGTGCCGTCGAAGCGGACGGTGCCGCCGGTGGTGCGGCAGCCCGGCGGCAGCATCCGGTTGACGGCCAGCGCGGTGAGGGTCTTGCCGGAGCCGGACTCGCCGACCAGGCCGAGGATCTCGCCCGGCCGCACGGTGAGGTCCACCCCGCGCACCGCCTCGCCGCCGCCCGCCGTGACGCGCAGACCGCGCACCTCCAGCAGCGGCGGGCCCGGCACCGGTGCGGCGGTCGGGGCCTCGACGGTGGTGATGGCATCGGTCGTGGTCACCGCAGTCTCTCCCGGTTGAACGAGTCGGCGAGCAGGGTCAGGCCGAACACCAGCAGGCCGAGCAGGACCACCGGCGCCAGGGCGTAACCCGGGTGGAGGAAGAGGTACTTGGAGCCGGTGTTGATCATCGTGCCGAGCGAGGGGGCGGGCGGCTGGATGCCGAGGCCCAGCACGCTCAGGCCGCCCTCGGTCTTGACGGCGTGCGCCATCGCGACGGCCAGCAGCGCGGTGGTGGCGTCGACGACGTTCGGCAGCACGTGGCGGCGCAGGATCCGGCCGCGCGGCACGCCGAGCACCCGGGCCGCCACCACGTGGTCGCGGGCCAGCTGGGCGAGCAGGGCCGCCCGCGCCTGGCGTCCGAAGGAGGGCAGCGCGCTGAGCACGATGGTGGCCACCACGGTGCCCAGCCCCGGGCGCACCAGCAGGGCGAGCGCGAGGCCGAGCAGGACGCCGTGCAGGCCGAGCAGCAGGTCGAACAGCCGCTGGACGGCCTCGCCCAGCAGCCGGTTCAGCCCGCCGAGCAGGCCCAGCGCGGTGCCGAGCACGGCGGCCGCGGGGACGGCCAGCAGGCAGACCAGCAGTTCGGTGCGGATCCCGGCCAGCGCCCGGGCGAGCAGGTCGCGGCCGACCTCGTCGGTGCCCAGCAGGTGGGCCGCCGACGGCCCGGCCAGGGCGTCCGGGCCCTGCCGGTAGGGGTCGGCGGCGAGCAGCGGGCCGAGCAGCCCCAGCAGCACGACCAGGAGGACGAGGAGCGCGCCGGTGCGCCCGCGCCGGGTGCGCAGCGCGGCCGGGAGCGCGGGCAGGGCGAGCCGGCGGCGGCGTACGGCGAGGGTGCTGGTCACCGGTCCTCCCCGGTGCCGGCGCGGGCGATCCGCGGGTCGAGCCGGCCGACCAGCAGCTCCGAGCCGAGCTGGACGAGTACGGCGACGGCGACCGCGAGCATGATCAGGGTCTGGGCGACCGGGTAGTCCCGCTGGTTGATGGCGTCCAGCAGCAGCTGGCCCAGGCCGTGCCGGGCGAAGAGCTGTTCGGCGACCACCGCGCCGCCGAGCAACTCGCCCAGGTGCAGGCCGAATTCGACGCAGAACGGGGCCAGGCTGTTGGGCAGCACGTGGCGCGCCAGGACCCGCCGGGACGAGGCCCCCTTGGCGACGGCCGTCAGCACGAACTCCTCCTGGCGGGTGCGGCGCAGCTCGGTGGCGAGCAGCCGGGCCAGCACCGCCGCCCCCGGCAGCGCGAGCGCGACGGCGGGCAGGGCGAGGTACTGGACGGCGAGGTCCGGCGCGGTGAACAGGTCCCGCTCGCCGCCGGCGGGCAGCAGGCGCAGCAGGACCGCGAAGACGAAGACGAAGAGCACGGCGGTGACGTACACCGGCAGCGCCAGCAGGGCGGTGGCCAGCGGGTCGAGCACCCGGGCGAGCCGGCCGCGGCGCTCGGCGGCCAGCGCGACGCCCAGCAGCAGGCCGAGGACCAGCATCAGCAGCCCGGCGACGAGGGCGAGTTGGACGGTGCTGCCGACGCTCTGGCCGATCAGCCGGGTGACCGGCTCCCGGTAGTGGAAGGAGCTGCCCGGGTCCCCGGTGAGCAGTCCGTGCAGCCAGCCCAGGTACTGGACGGGCATCGGCCGGTCCACGCCGAGGCTGCCGGCGAGCCGGTCGCGCTGCTCCTGGTCGGCCTCGGCGCCGAGCGCGGCGGAGACCGGGTCGCCGGGGGCGAGGCGGAGCAGCAGGAAGACGGCGACGGAGGCGAGCCAGAGCGTGGCCAGCGCGCCGGCCGCCTTTCTGGTCCAGTAGGGCACGGGGGTACTCCAAGGGGGTCGGAGGAGCCGCCCCAGGGCGGTGGGGGTCGCCCTGGGACGGCCGTCAGGCGGTGCGTCCGACGGTGCGGCGCGGCGACGGCGCCCGGCGGTGTGTCAGGCGGTGTGTCAGGCGGTGCGCCGGGTGTCGTCGAGCCGCAGGTAGCCGAGCGCGCTGGTGGCCACGCCGCGCACCGAGGAGGCCAGGGCGTAGGTCTCCCAGGCGTGCGCGAGGGTGATGTGGAAGGACTCGGTGAGCAGGTACTCGGACAGGTCGTGGTTGACCTCGGCCCGGGCCTGCTCGTCGGCGGCGGCGAAGGCGCGGGACTGGAGGTCGGCGTAGGCGGGGTCGGTGACGTGCGAGGTGTTCCGGCCGACCTGGAGCGGCCCGGAGACGGTGATCCCGCTCAGCGGGGAGACGCTGACCATGCCGTGGTTGGCGATGAACAGCCCGTCCAGCGTGCCCTGTTGGATCTTCGGCTGGAGCGCGGCGTTGTCCAGCAGCTGGACGTCGACGCCGAACCCGGCCTGCTCCAGGTCGTACTTGACCAGTTCCACGAGGGAGGCGAAGACCGGCGAGTTGGCGGCGGTGAGCGGCACCCGGGTGCCCTCGGCGCCGGCCTCCCGGAGCAGTCCGCGGGCCTTCTCCGGGTCGTGCGGGTAGCGGGTGACCTGGTCGGGGGTGACGCCGGGGGTGTTGGAGGGCCAGGGCAGGCTGCTCGCCTCGGCGTGGCCGCCGTACACCTGGGCGACGATGCGGTCGCGGTCCACCGCGTACTGGAGGGCCTGGCGCACCCGGCGGTCGCCGAAGGGCCCGCTGGTGACGTTCACGCCGAGGAACGCCTGCTGGTAGGAGGACCTGGCGGACTGCACGGTGAAGGCCGGGTTCCCGCCGAGCACCTTGAGGTCGCGGCCGGGCACCGCGCCGATCAGGTGAGACTGCCCCGACTGGAGGGCGGACAGCGCGGCCTGGCTGCTGGTCACCGACCGGACGGTGATCCGCTCGAAGTGCGGCCGGCCGCTCTGCCAGTAGCGGTCGTAGCGGGCCAGGTCGAGCTGGTTGCCGCCCTTGAACGCCTGCCAGGTGAACGGCCCGGTGCCGTTGACCCTGTCGGCGGCCTTGCCGTCGACGTACGTGCGGGCGTCCACCACGGGGTTGAAGGCCAGCGCGTCGAACAGGTTGCTGGTGGGCTTGGCGAGGGTGAGGGTGACCTCGTTCGGGGCGCTCGCCCGGATGTCGGCGAGCCGTTCCAGCAGCGGCTTGACCTGGGAGGACTTGGCCGCGCCGGTGAGCGAGAAGACGACGTCGTCCGGGCTGAGCGGGCGGCCGTCGTGGAAGGTGACGTCCTCGCGCAGCTTGAGCACGAGCCTGGTGCGGTCGGCGCTCCACTCCCAGGAGGTGGCGAGCCAGGGCACGGGCTGGAGGGTCTGCGGGTCGAGGTCGACCAGCCGGTCCAGCACCAGGTTGACGAACACCGGGGTGTCCGGGCCGCGGTGGAGCAGCTGGGTGGGGTCGGGGGCGGCGCCGTAGACGATCTGGAGGTCCGGCGCGGAGGCGGTGGCGGGGGCCGCGGCCCCGCCGGCGGCGTCCTCGGTGGCGGAGCGGCAGCCCGCCGCCAGCAGGACCGCTCCGGCGCTCAGGCCGAGGAAGCCTCTTCGGGGCAGGCCGTGGTGGCGGGCCGCGTCGCTCATGGTGGTGCTACCTCTTCGGTTCTCGGGGTCTCGGTCGGCGGGTGCGGTGTCAGTACCTGGTCACGACGACGCTGTCGCTCCAGGCCACCACGTCGGGGCCGCCGGTCGGGTAGGGGATGTTCTTGGCCGGGTTCCAGTTGGCCCGGTAGATGCCGGTCTTGAAGTACGGCGACTGGTTCTGGTGGTAGTTGTTGAGGCCGCTGTACGCGCCGACCTGCGCGCCGTCCCGGTAGACGGTGACGGCGCCGGGGGTGGTGTCGGTGGACCAGGTGATGTCGAAGGCCCACTGGTTCCAGTGGCCGAACTGCACGTCGCCGAGCGGGATCACCGCCTCCTGGACGGTGCTCGGGTCGGTCAGCCAGTGCACCTTGAGCCGCCAGCTGCCGTCCTTGACGGTCAGGGCGATCGGCGGCTTGGTGTCGCTGCCGTCGGCGAGCGGGTAGCCGTGCCACTGGGCGAGGATCGTCTCGGTGGACGTCCGCACCCAGTCGGCGGGCAGGTAGTCGGCGAGGGCGAAGCGGTAGCTGCCCCAGCCGAGGGAGTTGACGGCGACCTCGGAGCGGTAGGAGGCGCCGTCGTTCGGGACGCTGAAGCGGGCGGCCTGGCCGGTGCCTCCGGCGGGTGCGGGGGCCACGGTGATGCTGCCGTTGCCGTCGACGCGCTGGCGGGTCCAGGCGGCGAGGGTGCCGGATTCGAAGTCGTCGGCGAAGACCTCGGTGGCGGCGGTCACGGCCGCGGGGGCGGGAGCGGGGGCGGCGGCGTGGGCGGGAGCGGCGGCGGTCACGGTCAGGGCGGCGGTGAGCACGGCGCCGGCGAGGCGGCCGGGGAGTCGGGACACGGGTTCTTCTCCATCTCGGGTTCGGGTACGGGCGACCGGTGGTCGGGGCCGGCTGACGGGATCAACCGGCCCTATCGACAGGAGCCGGCCGGTCCCACCCAGGTCGGGCTGGACCAGGCCCACTGGTCGTTCACCTGTCGTACCCTCACGTGGTAGAAGTCCCCGTCGCCGCCGGGGCGTTCGTCGGTCAGCTCGAAGTCGGCGGTGGTCTCCCGGTCGGGCACGGCCCGGTCGAAGCGGTAGGCGCCGGAGACGAACCCGCCGGTGAAGCCGGTCCGCGCGCCCGCCAGCAGCTCGCCGACGGCGTGGGCGGTCTCGACGCCGTTCACGACGGCGACCAGCCTGGTCCGCTCGTCGCCCTCGATCCGCAGCGAGAAGCCCTGGGTGCTGTCGGTGGCGGTGTTGGGGTTGCCGTCGGTGACGGTCCGCAGCCGGACCTCCCCCGGCCCGGTGCGCTCCCAGTGGGACGGCCGGTAGGTGTCCGGCTCGGCCTCGGCCGGTGCGACCGTCTCCGGGCCGCGCAGCCGGGGCTGGACGTCCAGCAGCCGCCCGCCCTCGATCCGCAACTCCACGTCCCAGTACACCGGTTCGCCGCGCCGGCCCCAACCGACGGCGAAGCCCAGGGTGCCGGTGAAGGCGTCCTCGGCGGCGGCGCGGGCGAGCAGTTCGGGGCGGCTGACCCGGTGGACGGGGACGCCGTTGCGCAGCAGTTCGACGTGGTCGAGCGCGTCCCGGCCCTGGACGGTGACCTGGATCCGGCGCCGGTCGGCGGAGGGGGCCTCCGCGCCCATCGGGGCGCCGTTGACGGAGGTGGCGAGCAGGATGCGGTCGCCGGTGATCGCGTAGGTTCGGCGCTGCTGGACGGCGGTCCAGATCCCGTCGCGGGTCAGCTCCGGGGCCCAGACCGCGACCCGGCCGTGCCCGTGGCTGCCGGGGAAGGCGCTGTGGTGGTCGGTGGAGCCGATCAGCCCGAAGCGGTGGCCCAGCCGCAGGCCGTGGACGGCCGTCCCGGCGGCGGCGCGCGGGCCCATGGTGTGCAGGTAACTGCGCGGCGCCTCGTCGGACTCGGCGCAGCCGTGCATCGACACCATCTCCACCACCGGGGCGAACTCCTCGGTGTAGGAGGCCCAGTCGATGCCGCGGCGGGCCGGCCCGTAGCCGATGTGGTGCGGCAGGGCCCAGGTCCGTACGCCCTGGGCGGCGAGCTCCCGGAGCCGGGCGCGCAGTCGCTCCAAGTCCGCCGCCCGGATGATCTCGCCGCGCGGGCCGTCGAAGTACACGCAGTGGTCGCCGTAGGCGAGGCTGTGCCACTCGAAGGACTGGAAGGTGACGAAGCGGCCGTCCTCGTGGGCGGCGGCGGTGACGTCCTGGACGTGGTCCCAGAGCCGGGCCAGCCGGGCGAAGCCCTCGGTGTGGTAGTCGACCAGGCTGGCCAGCTCGGGGGTGCGCTCGGGCAGGTCGGGCCACCAGCCGTGGCCGGTGACGCTGGCGAAGTCGAGCTGGAGCCGGGCGTTGGCGTAGGCGTCCTCGATGCTCCCGTGGCCGTAGCTGATGCCGCAGTGGTTGTGGAGGTCGCCGACGTACAGGCCCAGACCGGCGTAGCCGGGCGCGTCGGTGGTGGGGGCGGTCATCGGGGCGGGGCTTCCTCGGGTCGGGGTCGGCGGTGTTTGATCGACTCTGAGAAGAAGCTAGCCGTGATCTCCGGGGGCCGGTCAAGGCCCAGCCGGTCGGTGTCGTGCGATCGCCATCGGGCGAAACATCGGCTTCACAGACATCCGGCAGGTGGGAGCGGGAAGACGCAGGCCAGCCGACCGGGCCCGGCCTACCGCGAGCCGCTCGGACTTTTGATCGATCTGATAGAAACTCTTCTCATCCCCTCCCGACCCCTTCGAAGGACGGTCCCGTGCCGCACCCCGCCGCCCCGCCCGCCGCGCCCGACCTGAGCGCCTCCCACCTGGTCCGCGCCCCCGAGCGCCCCGAACCCGGCTACTGGGCCGGCTGCCCGGGCGTCCGGTACGAGCCGGACCGCGACCGCTTCCTGCTCACCTACCGCGAGCGCCGCCCGCGCGGCGCGGCGGGCGGCCCCGACCGAGGCTGGCGCTGCGCCGTCGCCGAGAGCACCGACGGCATCGCCTTCCACGACCTGTGGTCCGTCCGGAGCGACGACCTGGGCTCCCCCTCGATGGAGCGCCTCGCCCTGCTGCGCCGCGACGGCGGCTACCTGCTCCACCTCAGCCACGTCGACCCGGCCGACAACCGCTGGCGGATCGACGCCCTGAGCGCCGACACCCCCGACTCCTTCGACCTCGGCGCCCGCACCCCCGTCCTGACCGCCGCGACCACCGGCACCGAGGGCGTCAAGGACCCGTACCTGCTCGAAACCGACGCCGGCGTCCACCTGTTCGCCACCGTCTCCCGGGCCCGGCCGTTCACCCCCGAGGAACGGGCCCGCGCCCACGCGAGTGCCGACATCCACACCACCGGCCTCACCGTCCAGCCCACCGCCCTCGCGCTCTCCCCGGACGGGCTGCGCTTCACCGCCCCGCCCGGCCGCGCCGCCGAGGCCCTGGACGTCGGCCCGGCCGGCGCCTGGGACGGCTACGAGTCCCGGATCACCACCGTCCTCCCCGACGGCCGGGGCGGCTGGCTCGCGCTCTACGACGGCTCGGCGGACGCCGCCGGCAACTACGAGGAGCGCTGCGGCCTGGCCGCCTCCGCCGACCTGCGCGCCTGGCACCGCCTCACCCCGGACGGCCCCTGGCTGGACGTCCGGTACGCCGACCTCGTCTCCGCCCGCGGCCGCTGGTACCTCTACTACGAGCAGACCCGCGCGGACGGCGCCCACGAACTGCGGGTGGCCGTCCTGGACGAGTTCGCCGGGGTCCGCCCCGACGGCGGCCCGGCGACGGCCCCCTGCGACTGAGAATCCCGGCTCACGCGCCCGCGGCGGCCGCCTCGGCGAGGGAGTCCAGCACCGGCCGGACCAGCGGGTGCCCGTCGGCGCCGGCCCGGACGGCGGCGAAGACCCGGCGGGTGGCGAGCTCGCTGTCCACCGGGCGCACCGCGACCTCGCCGAGGTCGACGCCGCGCAGCGCCGAGCGCGGCACCAGCGCCACCCCGAGGCCGGCCGAGGCCAGCGCCACCACGGCCCGGAAGTCGTCCGAGGAGTGCAGCAGCCGGGGCTGGAACCCGGCGTGCTCGCAGGCCAGCAGCACCACGTCGTGGCAGGGGTTGCCGGGGTACGGCCCGATCCACGGCTCGTCGGCCAGCGAGGCGACGGCCAGCGGGCCGGACTCGGCGGCCAGCCGGTGGCCGAGCGGCAGCACGGCCTCGAAGGGCTCGGCGTACAGCGGCACCCTGGTCAGCCGGGCGTCGTCGGCGCGCGGGGCGCCCCGGTACTCGACGGCCACCGCGAGGTCGGCCCGGCCGTCCAGCACCATCGGCAGGCTGGCGTCGCCCTCGGCGTCCAGCACCTTGAGCCGCACCCCGGGCGCGCGCCCGGCGAGCAGGCCGACGGCCGGGGCGAGCACGGAGGCGATGGCGGTCGCGAAGGAGGCGACCGTCACCTCCCCGGAGACGCCCGCGCTGTACGCGGCGAGGTCGGCCTCGGCGCGCTCCAGCTGGGCGAGCACCACGTCGGCGTGGCCGAGCAGGATCTCCCCGGCGGCGGTCAGCCGTACGCCCCGGCCCTCCCGGGCGAGCAGGTGGTGGCCGGTCTCCTGCTCCAGGGCGGCCAGCTGCTGGGAGACCGCGGAGGGGGTCAGGTAGAGGGCGGCCGCCGCGGCGGTCACGGTGCGGTGGTCCGCCACGGCCCGCAGGGTCCGCAGCCGTCGTGCGTCGATCACGGACCAATTCTGCCAGCGCGGCACGGCGCACCCGACCGGAGCACGGTTCCGCCGGGTCCGCCGACGGCCGCGCGGGCCGGTCGGGACGGCTCCCGTTCGTCGGCCACCCGCCCCGTACGGCGGGACGGTTGTACCGGCGTGGGAGATTTCGGCCGGAGATACGACCGGTGAGGTATTTCCGGACGAGATCGCTCCTGTCCGTTGACCGGACACCCGCACGGCGCTTGGCTCTTCCCCAACCGGGCCACGGGGGTGTCGACGGCCCGGCACCGTCATCTGGGGAGGATGATCCATGACCACCGCACGCACCCGCCGCCGACTGGCCCGTACCGCCGCCGTCCTGGTGGCCGTGGCCGTGGCCGGCGCCGCGATGCCCGCCGCCGAGGCCCGCCCGCCCAAGGGCGACACCGCCCGGGTCAGCGAGGGCGCCAAGGGCGAGCCGCTGAACGGCACCTCCCTCGCGCTCGGGCTGAGCGACGACGGCCGCTACGCCCTGTTCTCCTCGGCGGCGACCAACCTGCTGCCGGGCGGCGCCGGGGTCCTCGGCGACGTCTACGTGCGGGACCTGCGCAACGGCCACACCGAGCGGGTCAGCGTCGCCGACGACGGCTCCGCCCTGGACAACGGCAGCAACGACGCGGCGATCAGCGGCAACGGCCGGTACGTGGTGTTCAGCAGCTACGCCTCCAACGCGGTGCCCGGGCAGCCGAAGCACCCCTCGGACGTCTTCGTCCGGGACCGCTGGACCGGCCGCACCGAGCTGCTCTCCGCGGGCGACGGCGTCTCCGGCGCGGGCGACGACCAGAGCATCCGCAACGCCTTCAACGCCGCCATCAGCGCCGACGGCCGCTACGTGGTCTACTCCTCCGACCGCACCGACCTCGCCCCCGGCGTGCGCCGCGGCAAGTTCAACGTCTTCCTCGCCGACCGCTGGACCCACACCACCCGGGTGGTCAGCACCGGCGCGGACGGCACCCCGGCCGACAACAACTCCTTCCGCCCGACGATCAGCGCGGACGGCACCGTCATCGGCTTCACCTCGCGGGCCGGCAACCTGCTCCCGGCCGAGCAGACCCCGCCCGCGCTCGCCGCCACTTCCGCCGCGGACCCCGCTGATGGCACGGACCTCGCCGAGGCCGCGCGGGCCCCGCGGACCGCCTCCGCCCGCGCCGAGCTGGCCGCCATCCGCGCCTACCCGTACTACGTCTGGGACGCCCGCACCGGGAAGATCACCGGCGCCAGCTACAACGAGGCCGGCGAGTTCGTCAACAGCGGCAACGACGGGCGGATCAGCCCCTCCGGCCGCTACGCGGCCTACACCGTCTTCGAGGAGGGCGGCCGCCCCGGCTCGCACGGCCGCCACCAGGACGTCTACGTCCGCGAGCTGGCCACCGGCACGACCACCAAGGTCAACAAGCCGCTGTCCGGCACCACCCCGCGCGACTCCTCCTACGACCCGGTGATGCCGATGAACGACCGCTGGGTGTACTTCGTCTCCGACGTCGCCGACCTGGTGCCCGGCGACACCAACGAGCAGGCCGACGTCTTCCGCACCGACCTGCGCAGCGGGCACACCGAGCGGGTCTCCCTCGCCCACGACGGCTCCCAGAGCACCACCTCCGCCGCCTTCCCGCAGGTCGACGCCGACGACACGACGCTGCTGTTCAGCGCCCAGGACGGCAACCTGGCGCCCGTCGTCGACAGCGACCTCACGGACGTCTTCCGGCGCCGCCTGTGACGCCCCGACTCCCTCGGTGACGCCCCGACTCCCTCGGTGACGCCCTGACTCCCTTGCCGGATACGCCTGTTGGCGTATTTCCCGGCGGGACCACCCTCGGCCGTTGACCACCAGCCCTCCCGACGGTTGGCTCTGCGAAAGCCCGCCGCCGGGAGGGAGCCCGGCCGGGCGATCCCAGGGGAGGAAGATCTCATGCCCACCGCACGCACCCGCAGGTGGCCGGCCCGGACCGCCGCCGTCCTGGCCGCCACCGCCCTGGCCGCCGGCGCCGCGCTGCCCGCCGCCGAGGCCAAGCCGCCCAAGGGCGACACCGCCCGGATCAGCGAGACCGCCAAGGGCGAGCAGCTCAACGGCCCCTCGACCGCACTCGGGCTGAGCGAGGACGGCCGCTCCGCCCTGTTCACCTCCGCCGCCACCAACCTGCTGCCCGGAACAGGCACCCCGAACTCCGACGAGGTCTACGTCCGCAACCTGCGCAACGGCCACGTCGAGAAGGTCAGCGTCGCCGACGACGGCTCCCCGCTGAACGCCCCCACCACCGACGCCTCGATCAGCGCCGACAGCCGGTACGTGGCCTTCAGCACCACCGCCACCAACGTGGTGCCCGGCCAGCCGGCCCACCCCAGCGACGTCTTCGTCCGCGACCGCTGGACCGGGCACACCGAACTGGTCACCGCCGCCGCCCTGCCGGGCGCCGAGGACCAGAGCGGCTTCGGATCCACCAGCCCCAGCATCAGCCGGGACGGCCGCTACGTCGCCTACGTCTCCAACCGCTCCGACCTCGCCCCGGGCCCCGTGCGGCGCGGCAGGAACAACATCTACGTCACCGACCGCTGGACCCGCACCAGCCGCCTGGTCACCGTCGGCGCGGACGGCGAGCCCGCCAGCAACTACTCCCTCGATCCGGTGATCAGCGCGGACGGCTCCGCCATCGCCTTCACCTCCCGGGCCGGCAACCTGCTCCCGGAGGTTCCGGCCGCCCCCGCCCCGGGATCCGACGAGGCCGACGCCGGGTCGCCGGGAGTGACCGGCGGGCCCATGCACCACCCCTCCTACGTCTGGAAGGCCGCCACCGGCACGATCGTCGCCGGCAGCGTGGACGGCACCGGGCAGCTGAGCGGCAGCAGCGACGGCCGGATCAGCCCCGACGGCCGCTACGCCGTCTACAGCGTCGCCGTCTACGGCACCGGCCTGCCCGGCCACGGCGGCGTCCGGCTGGACGTGTACGTCCACGACCTGGCCACCGGCAAGGTCACCGAGGTCAGCGCAGGCCTGCCGGGCACCACGGCGAACGGGTCCTCCTCCGGCGCCGTCATGACGGCCGACGACCGCTGGGTCTACTTCGACTCCTCCGCCGGCAACCTGCTCCCCGACGACGTCAGGAACCAGAGCAGCGTCTACCGCCGCGACCTGTGGACCGGCCGGATCGAACGGGTCAGCCTCACCCGGGACGGCGCGCCGAGCACCTCCCCCTCCTACAGTCCGTCCGTGGACGCCACCGGAGACGCGGTGCTCTTCACCGCCGACGACGGCGACTTGGTCCCGGGGGACACCAACGCCGTCACGGACGCCTTCCTCCGCCGCCTGTGACGGCCTGACCGCCACTCATCTCCCTTATGGCATACGACCGGTGGCGTATTTCCGCCCGAGATCGCCGCCGGTCGTTGACCGATGATCCGTACGACGCTTGGCTCTCCTCAAACCGGGCCGCGGGGGTCGTGGGCCCGGGACCGCCACCAGGGGAGGACGATCCATGACGCACACACCCGCCCGACGCCGGCTCGCCCGCGCCGCCGCCGTGCTGGCCGCCACCGCCGTGGCCGCCGGCGCGGCGCTGCCCGCCGCCGAGGCCAAGCCGCCCAAGGGCGACACCGCCCGGATCAGCGAGACCGCCAAGGGCGAGCAGCTCAACGGGGACTCCGTCGCGCTCGGACTGAGCGAGGACGGCCGCTCCGCGCTCTTCACCTCGACCGCGACCAACCTGCTGCCGGAACCCGGCACCCCGAACTCCGACGAGGTCTACGTCCGCGACCTGCGCAACGGGCACGTCGAGAAGGTCAGCGTCGCCGACGACGGCTCCCGGCTGAACGCCCCCACCAGCGAGGCCTCGATCAGCGCCGACGGCCGGTACGTGGCCTTCAGCACCAGCGCCACCAACGTGGTGCCGGGCCAGGTGGTGCGCAGCAGCGACGTCTTCGTCCGCGACCGCTGGACCGGGCACACCGAGCAGGTCGGCCCGGGCGGCTCCCCCGACGGCGCGTTCTCCGCCGAGCCCTCGCTGAGCCGGGACGGCCGCTACATCGCCTACACCTCCAACCGCACCGACCTCGCCCCGGGCTCGAATCCGCGCTACTTCAGCGTCCTCGTCACCGACCGCTGGACCGGCACCACCCGGGTGGTCACCACCGGCGCGGACGGTGAGGCCCCCAACAACTCCTCCTACGGTGTGACGATCAGCGCGGACGGCTCCACCGTCGGCTTCAGCTCCCGGGCCGGCAACCTGCTCCCGCAGGACCCGGCCGCCACCGAACCGGGCGCCGGCCCCGACGGCACCGACGCCGGTGCGCCCGGACTGGCCAAGCCCCGCTTCTACCCCTACTTCGTCTGGAAGGCCGACACCGGCAAGGTCTCCGGCGCCAGCGTGGACGACCAGGGCTACCTGCGCGGCACCAGCATCGGCCCCCGGCTCAGCCCGGACGGCCGCTACGCCCTCTTCGGCCTGCCGGTCCACATCGGCCGGCCCGGTTCCTACCGCTACCGGATGGACCTGTACGCCCGGGAGCTGGCCACCGGCGAGCTGACCTGGCTCAACGCCTTCCTGCCCGGCACCACGACCACCGAGGGCGCCCACTACCCCGCCATGACCTTCGACGGCCGCTGGGTCTACTTCGACTCCAGCGCCGACAACCTCGTCCCCGGCGACACCAACGGCGTCAGCGACATCTTCCGCCGCGACCTGAGGACCGGGGCGATCGAACGGGTCAGCCTCACCCGGGACGGCGGGCAGAGCAGCACCGGCTCCACGGCCCCGTTCGTCGACTTCGCCGGCGACACGGTGCTCTTCACCGCCGGTGACGGCAACCTGGTGCCGGGCGACACCAACGGCGCCGCGGACGTCTTCCTGCGCCGCCCTTGATGGCCTGATTCCCTTGCGGCATACGTCTGTTGACGTATTTTCAGCCGAGATCACCCGAGGACGTTGACCCCCCTGCCCTCCCGACGGTTGGCTCTGCGAAAGCCCGCCGTCGGGAGGGAGCCCGGCCGGGCGATCAGAGGGGGGAAGACCTCATGTCCCGTACCACCCGGACGACCCGCAACCGGTGGCTGGCCGGTGGTGGCGGCATCCTGGCCGCGGCCGCCGTGCTCGCCGTCACCGCCGCCCCGGCCCAGGCCGCCCCACTGCCGCGCGGCACCACCCAGGTCAGCGTCGGGCCGAACGGCGCGGCGCCCGACAACCTGTCGACCACCCAGGGCATCAGCGCGAACGGCCGCTACGCCCTGTTCACCTCCCGGGCCACGAACCTGCTGCCCAACCCCCCGGTGGGCTGGAGCAACGCCTATGTGAAGGACCTGCGCACCGGCCGCCTCGAACAGGTCAACCTGTCCGACGCGGGCGGGGCGCTGAGCGGCTCGACCGACCAGGCCGGGATCAGCGCCGACGGCCGCTACGTCGTCTTCGACAGCGAGGACGAGAACGTGGCGCCCGGCGCGCAGGTCAAGAACCGCACCGAGGTGTACATCAGGGACCGCAGGACCGGCCGCACCGAGCTGGTCAGCGACAGCCCCACCAACACCGACGCCGACCAGTACCACGGCTCGTACAACGCACAGGTCAGCGGCAACGGCCGGTACGTGGTCTTCGTGTCCTCCCGGAAGGACCTGGACCCGACCGTCGTGGAGCCGGAGCCGGAGCCGGAGCCCGACTCCGGCACCGCCCCCTCGCTCGCCAGGCCCTACACCTGGAAGATCAACGTCTACCTCACCGACCGCTGGACCCACACCACCCGGCTGGTCACCCGCGACGTGCACGGCAAGCCGGGCGAGAGCACCTCCTTCCGGCCGACGATCAGCGCGGACGGCCGCACCATCGGCTTCGGCTCCATCTCCAACCTGCTGCCGGACGAGCAGGCGCCCGGACTCGCCGCCGCGACCACCGCCTCGGCCGCCGCTCCCGCCGACGTGGACCTCACCCCGAGCGCCGCCGAGGCCGCACGCCAGAACGTCCCGCAGAACGCGGCGCAGCCGACCCTGGCCCGTCCGAACGCCGCTCCCTACTACACCTACGACGTACGGTCCGGGAAGATCACGGCGGTGAGCGCGGGCCTCGACGGCCAGATCGGCAGCGCCAGCTTCGAGGCGACGATCAGCCCCGACGGACGGCACGCGGTCTACACCCTGGCCGAGCCCGGCGGCTCGACCGGCGGCCACCGCTCCCACACCGTGCTCTACGTCCGGGACCTCAAGAAGGGCACCGTGACGAAGGTCAGCGGCGGCCTGCCGGGCACCAGCTCGGTCGGCTCCTCCGACCACGGCTCGATCACCGCCGACAACCGCTGGATCTACTTCGAGTCCGCCGCCGACAACCTGGTGGCCGGCCCGCAGCACCCGGGCTGGGACGTCTACCGCCAGGACCTGCGCACCGGCCGCACCGAGCGGGTCTCCACCGCGCCGGACGGCTCGTTCGGCAACGGTTCGTCGCGGGACCCGGTCGTGGCCGCCTCGGGCCGGACCGTGCTGTTCGACTCGACCAGCGGCAACCTGGTCGCCGGCGCCGACGGCCCGGCGGCGGAGGAGAACACCCAGGTGTTCGCCAAGCCCGCGGGCCGCCACCAGGGCCTCGACGCCGCCCAGGACGACGACGGCCAGGGCGACGACCAGGGTGACGGTCAGGGCGAGGGCTGGGACGACTGACCGGCCGCCGCCCGAAAACCGCGACGGGGGCGGGACGTCGGCTGGGCCGGCGTCCCGCCC